>NZ_JYDF01000150.1:0-15109 GCF_003263525.1 Rahnella sp. NRRL B-41462
CTTAAGTGACCGGCATTAACCTAACGGTGCCTTTTGTATTTTCCGACGTCGTCCGTCAGGATTGTCGCTTTCTGCGAACCAGCGCACTGTAATAACGCAGCGTATCGCGCAGGGTTTCCAGTGTGACTGGCTTGGATAAACAGTTATCCATACCCGCTTCCAGACAACGCTGCCGTTGTTCCGCCAGCGCGTTAGCGGTGACGCCGATCACCGGTAAGGTATGGCCGAGTTCGCGCAGTTTTGCCGTCAGCCCGTACCCGTCGAGGCGCGGCATGTTGACGTCGCTGAGCACAATATCAATTTCATGCGCACGCATGGCATCCAGTGCGTCAATCCCGTCGTTCGCCGTCACCACGATATAGCCCATCGTGCCCAGTTGATCCGCCAGGAGACGGCGGTTAATCGGATGATCATCCACCACCAGCAAGGTAATATCGCTGTAATCCTGCGCCACAGCGGATTCCGGCGTCGCTGAGCCGCCCTCTTCCACTGTCGTCTCGAGACGGTAAATCCGGTTGAGCAGCGCAGTGATTTCCAGTGGTGTGGACGTACTATGGATCCAGTAACCCGGACGCGTTTCGACTGGCGGCCCGATATGGCCGATTGAGAATTCAATCTGTGCGGCCAGTTCGCCCTTATGGATCAGCGGCGTGTCAGTAATCAGTACATCTTCCCGCTGGCTTTGCAGTTCCGGCTCGCAGCGCTGAACATTCGCGCCGTGATAACGCATCAGTTGCATCAGGTAACTTTCCAGATAAGCATTGCGCACATCCAGCCAGACCGTTTTGTCCTGCCAGTTGTCCAGCGGCTCACCCGACGGGAAAGTGGCGTTGTAGAGCGGAATACGCACCGTAAACGAGCTGCCCAGCCCCGGTTCCGACTCCACCTCAATATCGCCATCCATCAGGTTAATCAGCTTTTCACAGATAGCCAGCCCCAGACCGGTGCCCTGGAAATGGCGCTGCACGCCGGTTCCGACCTGGAAGAACGGATCAAACAGGCGGGTGATTTCGCGCTCAGGGATCCCGACGCCGGTATCGCGCACCTGAAACTCAAGATAGTTTCCGCAGGTTCTGACATTCAGAACAATGCAGCCGGTGTCGGTAAATTTAATCGCATTGTTCAGGATGTTGGAGATGACCTGTTGCAGACGCACCGGATCGCCATTGAATGACAACGGCACGTTGTGTTCGATAAAGCAGTAAAGTCCCAGACGCTTTTTCACCACCAGCGGCAAATAGTTACCGGCAATGTGAGTGATCACTTCGCGACAGGAGAATTCCTGCGGCTCGATTTTCAGCTGCTCGGATTCAATTTTGGAGAAGTCGAGAATGTCGCTGATGATTTTCAACAGCAGTGCCGACGAGTTATTCATTGCCGTCACCAGACGGTCAACGCCCTGAGGCAACCCTTGCGTTTGCAGTAAATCCAGGTTGCCGATGATACCGTAAAGCGGCGTGCGCAATTCATGGCTGACGGTTGCCAGGAACATTGATTTCGACTGGCTGGCCTGCTCGGCCGCATTAGCCATTTCCTGCAAAGACTCTTCCATTTTCACGCGCGCACTGACGTCGATCAGCACACAAATCGCCACGTCTTCATTACGGTAGCGTGAATGCACGAAACTTAGCTGGATGTTGTTATTGTTCTTGGTGATGACATCGACGAAATTGGTCTGCTGATCGCAGATGATCCGCGTAATACGCTGCCGGTCTTCCTGCGTCAGCATGCTGATATAATTATGCGCCAGTTCATTACTCAGGATGTTAACGCCATCGCTGATACGCAAAATGGAAATGCCGACCGGCGCTGAGGCCACGATTTTATGGTTGAACTGTTCATGTTCTTCAAGCCGGAATGCGTTTTCCTCGGCCGGTAAAAACATTTTGCGCTCAAAAACCCAGGCCAGAATAAACAATAACAGGCCGGAGAATATATTCAGTAAAACCGCATTAAAAATCAGGATCTTAAATCGCTCGATCACCGTATTAAACGGCATGGAATACACCACACTCAGCGAGGACGGTGTCAGCGGCTTTTTGTAGACCAAATCTTTATAACCATTTACATACCCGAAGAATGAACTGGCCTGCGGATAATCGCCCGGCGCGGCGCTGTAGTGCCCGTCCTCGGAAATCCCCAGCAGCGGCTGATCGTCTTCATCCAGCAACGTCACGGCGGTGTGCTGTGAATTCGGATTCAACAAATCTTCGGCGCGCAGATTTTGCTGAATACCCATCAGCGCTTCGAGTTTATTGCCGACATAAATCGGGGTCAGCACATACAAATTTCCGGAGTCTTTACTGCCGGACTGCGACACCCAGTACAGGCTGTTTTCTTTATCTGTGCTCTTACTGTTGCGATATTGCATAATTTTTTCATGCAATGATTTCAACTGTTCCTGGCTTTCGCGCTCGAACGGTTCGCTGCTGATACCAAAATCAACCAGACACAAACTCTCGCCACTGATGAGGAACACGCGATTGAGATCGTAGGCATCGGAAAAGTTGTCTTTCCAGTAATGGATCATGTTACCCAGCGAAGCCAGCGAATTACGGTAGCTATCATTAATCTGCGAGCAGTCGGACTCAGGGAACAATGAGAGATAAGACGGCGCCGTGTTTTTAGTGCTGATTATGCCGTTGATGATATCCAGCCCGTTCACTGAAGCGCTCAGGCGATTCTCAGCCATAAACTTAATGCTGTGCATCACATCATTGGAATTTTTGATGTAACTCTGCGCCAGATCGTAATTGAGATTGTCCTCATCGCGGATCTCGGATTCTTTGTTATGGAAAATATTCAGCACATAAAAGGTGGTCAGCAGCACACCCAGTGTCCACAACATAAGCGCCAGCACCCGGAAAAGATAACGGGAGATTTTTAGCGTTGTGCGAAACGAAGCAAGATATTTCAAGGATTAACCATTAGCAAAACGGCTCAGCGAGCGGAATGGGGATCAGGATACACTATTGCCAGACTTTCTAAAAAGCGCCGCATAATGCAGTGTAGGTGAAAGATTTGTTTTAAGACGAATCCAATAAAAAAGGGCATAACTATTGTTATGCCCTTTTGTCTGCTGACTAAGAAAACTTATTCTTCTTCGTCATCAGCTGGCTGATCGTCTTCACTTTCCGCGTCGTCTGGCAGATCGGCTGCTTGTGCCGCTTCCAGTTCGCCCGCTTCGGTGGCTACGCCATCCAGTTCTTCGTCTTCAACCGGTTCTGCAACACGTTGCAAGCCAACCACATTCTCATCGTCTGCAGTACGGATAAGCGTCACACCCTGGGTGTTACGGCCAACAGTACTCACTTCGGAAACACGGGTACGCACCAGCGTACCGGCATCGGTGATCATCATGATTTGATCCGCTTCATCAACCTGAATCGCACCAATAACCGGTCCGTTACGCTCACTCACTTTGATTGAGATAACGCCCTGCGTTGCACGGGATTTAGTTGGGTACTCGGTCGATTCAGTACGTTTACCGAAACCGTTCTGCGTCACAGTCAGGATACAACCGTCACCGCGTGGGATGATAAGCGATACAACGCTGTCGCCTTCGCCCAGACGGATACCGCGTACACCGGTCGCCGTACGGCCCATTGAGCGGACGGCTTCTTCAGAGAAGCGCACGACTTTACCGGCTGCAGAGAACAGCATGACTTCGTCTTTACCGTCAGTCAGGTCAACACCAATCAGCTCATCACCCTCGTTGAGGTTGATGGCGATAATGCCGGCGCTGCGTGGACGGCTGAAATCGGTCAGCGCAGTTTTCTTCACGGTACCGCTGGCGGTTGCCATGAACACATGACGACCTTCTTCGTACTCGCGTACTGGCAGAATGGCGGTAATACGTTCGTTCGGCTCAAGCGGCAACAGGTTGACGATAGGACGGCCACGGGCACCGCGGCTGGCTTCCGGCAACTGATAGACTTTCATCCAGTACAGACGCCCGCGACTTGAGAACATCAGAATAGTGTCGTGGGTGTTGGCCACCAGCAGACGATCGATAAAGTCTTCTTCTTTAATGCGTGCTGCTGACTTCCCTTTACCGCCGCGACGCTGCGCTTCGTAATCAGTCAGAGGCTGATATTTCACGTAGCCCTGATGCGACAAGGTCACCACAACGTCTTCCTGATTGATCAGGTCTTCGATGTTGATGTCAGAGGTATTTGCCGTAATTTCGGTACGACGCGGATCGTTGTATTGATCACGGATCGCTTCCAGTTCTTCACGAATGACTTCCATCAGACGGTCAGGGTTGGACAGGATGAACAGCAGCTCAGCGATTTGCACCAGCAGCTCTTTGTATTCATCCAGCAGTTTTTCGTGCTCAAGACCGGTCAGTTTCTGCAGACGCAGATCCAGAATGGCTTGTGCCTGTTGCTCAGTCAGGAAGTATTTTCCATCATGAATACCAAACTGCGGCTCCAGCCATTCAGGACGGGCTGCATCGTCACCCGCACTTGCCAGCATTGCTGACACGTTGCCCAGATCCCATGAACGCGCGACCAGGCCAGCTTTCGCTTCAGCCGGCGTCGGTGCCGCACGGATCAGTTCAATGATCGGGTCGATGTTCGCCAGCGCGATAGCCAGTGCTTCGAGGATATGAGCACGGTCGCGGGCTTTACGCAGTTCGAAAATGGTACGACGCGTCACCACTTCACGGCGGTGGCGGACGAACGCTGACAGAATTTCTTTCAGACCGAGAATCTTCGGCTGACCCTGGTGCAGTGCCACCATGTTGATGCCGAAAGACGTCTGCAGTTGCGTCAGGGAATACAGGTTGTTCAGAACCACTTCACCGACAGCATCGCGTTTAATTTCAATCACGATACGCATGCCGTCTTTATCAGACTCATCGCGCAGCGCACTGATACCTTCGACGCGTTTTTCTTTCACCAGCTCGGCGATCTTTTCGATCAGACGGGCTTTGTTCACCTGATACGGGATCTCGTGAACAATGATGGTTTCGCGACCAGTTTTCGCATCGGCTTCTACTTCAGCTCGGGCACGGATATAAATTTTGCCACGGCCGGTACGGTAAGCTTCTTCGATACCACGGCGACCGTTGATGATCGCAGCCGTCGGGAAGTCTGGCCCCGGGATGTGTTCCATCAGCCCTTCAATGCTGATGTTTTCATCTTCAATATACGCCAGACAGCCGTTGATCACCTCGGTGAGGTTATGCGGCGGAATGTTGGTTGCCATACCGACAGCGATACCCGACGAGCCGTTAACCAGCAGGTTGGGAATGCGCGTTGGCATAACAGAAGGAATTTGTTCTGTGCCGTCATAGTTTGGCACGAAATCGACAGTTTCTTTTTCTAAATCTGCCAGCAATTCGTGTGCAATTTTTGACATGCGGATTTCGGTATAACGCATGGCTGCTGCGGAGTCGCCATCCACTGACCCGAAGTTACCCTGCCCGTCCACCAGCATATAGCGAAGTGAGAAAGGCTGAGCCATACGAACGATGGTGTCATAAACCGCGGTATCACCGTGTGGGTGATATTTACCGATAACGTCACCGACCACACGGGCCGATTTTTTATAGGCTTTATTCCAGTCGTTACCGAGGACATTCATTGCGAAAAGTACGCGGCGGTGCACCGGTTTCAAACCATCGCGCACATCTGGTAACGCACGTCCGACAATAACGGACATCGCATAATCCAAATAAGAGTTTTTAAGCTCTTCTTCGATGTTAATCGGTGTGATTTCTCTGGCAAGGTCGCTCATGGAGCTGCTATCCCTCTACTGATTATTCATGGCCGCTGCCCACGTAGGCATATATAGCGCAAAGGTGTAAAACTATACCACAAACCAGCCAAACGTGGAAAACAACCGCCCCCTTTTGCCTACTATTATCCAACGCGTTTCAAACCTTTGCACGCAGGGCTTCATTTCGTATAAACATTAACCAAAACCACAAAACTGAGCCAAAGCAGATGGAATATGTATAATCCGCTAATCAAGTTATAAGGAGTTCATCACGCTCATGACAACCACACCCTCCGCAACACCGCAAAACATCGACCATGAAGAAATCGCCAAATTTGAAGCCGTCGCCTCGCGCTGGTGGGATCTGGAAGGCGAATTCAAACCGCTGCATCGCATCAATCCGCTGCGTCTGAACTACATTCTCGAACGCGCTGATGGCCTGTTTGGAAAAAATGTTCTCGATGTCGGCTGCGGTGGCGGCATTTTGAGTGAAAGCATGGCAGTGGCGGGGGCGACAGTCACCGGACTGGACATGGGCGGCGAACCCTTGCAGGTAGCACGTTTGCATGCACTGGAAAGCGGCGTGAAGGTGGAGTACGTGCAGGAAACCGTGGAAGCGCACGCCGACGCGCATCCGCAGCAATATGACGTGGTGACTTGCATGGAAATGCTGGAACACGTGCCGGATCCGGCTTCTGTCGTTGCTGCCTGCGCACGTCTGGTGAAACCTGGCGGCCATGTGTTCTTTTCCACCATCAACCGCAACAATAAAGCCTGGCTGATGGCCATTTTCGGCGCTGAATATGTGCTGAAAATGGTGCCGAAAGGCACGCACGACATCAAAAAATTCATCAAGCCGTCTGAACTGCTGGGCATGATTGACCGCACATCGCTGTTTGAGCGTCACATTATGGGACTGCACTACAACCCGCTGACCGACCATTTCAAACTCGGGCCAAATGTTGATGTGAACTACATGATCCACACCCAGGCGCTGTAATATTCTGACCGCAAAAAAAGGGTACAGCCTGCGCTGCACCCTTTTAATTTCATGACTAACCGACTGACTTACCAGCGAATACTCACCCCAACTGACGCTTCGGTTTGCGAAAAATCATCTGACCCTTCTTGCTGTCCGACCTTGCCCCAGAGCGTGGTATTTTCGCCCAAATTGCCACTGATCCCGGTACTCAGTTCCGCACTGTCTTTGGCGGCGTTATCGGTGAAATTCACGCCATCCACATTCAGGGAAGTTTCCGCACTGTTATGGCGGTAATTCGCCTCTACAAAAGGTCTGAGATGCAGCGTCGGCGACGGATGAATATCCCATTCACTGCGCAAGCCTAAGCGCGTCTGAACGTTATTATCCCCCTGTTGTGCCACTTTCGACTGATTCGACGCGGTAAAATCTTTCTGCTTCACGCCCTGATAAATCACCTGCGCCTGGGGTTGCACGGTCCAGTTCCACTGGTTTCCCTGCATCAGGGTAAAACGGTAACCACCTTCCAGTGAGGCGGAAAGGCCGGAAGAGTGATAATTATCATCACCTGTACCGTCTTCGCTGACGCTGTTATCAAACCAGGCATATTGCATCCAGCTGTCGAGATACGCGCCCTGATGATCCTGTGCGTTCTGATACCAGGAAGCGGTCAGTCCGACGGCGTATCCCTGACTGTCATTATCTGATTTGCGCCCGGTCAGTACGCTGGTGCTATCGCCGTGGCTGTTACTGTAACCGCCCACCACACCCGCCAGGATTTCCCCGTCACCTGCGCTATTGCGCAGGAAATTGCCGCTGATCTGAACCACTGACGTGTCATTGCGACTGTCAATCTGGCTGGCAAAGGTTGAGCTGTCGCGCGATGAATCCACCCGCAGCTTAATATTGTCATGACCGGCACCAGCATGATCCTGCGCCGTCATACTGAAGGCATTATTGGCGATGCGCAGGTTGCTCATATAGCCGCCCATTTTAGGGTTCAGCACCGGTGTAAAATCTTCCCCGCCAGAGGCTGGCACAGGTTGCGGCTGCGGTTGAACATCGGGATCAGGTTGCGGCTGGACGTCAGGATCGGGCTGAGGTTCCGGTTGAGGCTCCGGCGTCACCACCTGCGAGCGCAGATACCAGTCCTGATTATCCTGCACCAGAGAATAGTCGTAGGCGCCCATATTGATATATTGCTGACCACCGGCCAGATGGAAATCTGCCGCGTTCTGGAAGCTTTGCGGGTCGGCAACAAAATCGACAACTTTGATGCCGGTTTGTGTCGCCTGCCCGATGCCGCTGACCGGCACAACCGCCAGCGCGGTATCACCGGAAGTATTGCCGTTAAGAATCAGCTGGTCGGTCGCCGAGGTATCACCATTCATTTCAGTTTCCAGCACCAGCGTGCCGCCGCCGGTGTAATCACCGTTGACCGTCAGCGTATCCCCGGCCTTGCCATTCTCCAGACTGGCGGCTCCTGCGCTGTTATCAAGGCTGCCGTTGACCGTCACACCGGCTAAATAGGTCAATGCATCCAGGGAAAGATTCGTGTTCAGCGTGCCTTTAAGCGCCATACCGGACGTAGCATTCACCAGCGTGCCCCCCGTGCCGGTAAACAGGCTGGCATCCAGCGCCGAGGAAGTGTCCTGATTTGTCAGGACCAGCTGAGTGTTGTCGGAAATCAACAGTGTACCGGTGGAATCCGCATCGATGCTGCGCACCTGCTGATCCATGCCGGTGGCAAACGTGGCATTTTCGCCGACGTACAATGAAGAGGCGTCTGCGATGATGTTTTCCGCGCCTCCCTGCAAAGTACCCTGTTCGACCCGGACAGCGGAATGGCTGTTGCCCGAATCTTTCAGAATCAACGTACCGTTACCGGTTTTGGTGAACGTGCTGTCAACGTCTGCCTGCCCGCCGGTACTGTCAGCGGTTAAGCCGCCCCATTGCGTGGTCACGCCGTCGTCCACCTGCATCGTCCCTGAGGCCCGCATTTCAATATCTCGTGCCTTACCGGTTTGTGCTGATGTGGTATCGACCTGCCCGCTGGTATCGCCCGGCGCAGAAATCTCCAGCGTACTGGCCTGTGCCGGATCAGTAAAAATGACCTGACGATTATAGGCTTCATCGCCCAACTGAGAGTTACCGGTGACCTGCAATGTCCCGGAAGCGATCTGCGTCGTGCCCAGATAAGTATTGTTATCCGCCAGCGTGACGCGTCCGGCACCGGCATCAATCACCGCATACACGCCGCCATCAACGTGATAGTCGCTGCCCGTCCCCAGCGTCACCAGATCAGCATTACCGATTACCGTACCGCCGGACCCTGTAATCGTCAGGCCGTCGTTAGTCTGATTCGCTTCACCGTTGAAGGTGGTCATGTCCGACAAATCCAGCACACCGCCGTCGAGCACAACAGACTGCGGATCGGCCTGCAATATCGCTAAATCTTCAGCATCGCCCTGAACGCTGAGTACAGCGTTTTGTTCCACCACAATGTCGCCATCCAGCCCCATAGACTGCGCGCCGGTCAGGGTGAAACTGCCATTTTCTGCCACGGTCAGGTCGCCTGCTCCGGTGGTTGTCCCCGCCATGTAGCCGCTGTTAACAATGACATTACCGCCAGCATCAATATTCAATGTGCTGTTCTCATGCCCCATAAAGGCATTTTTAAAGGTTTGCTGCGTGCTGCCAACATTCAGTATTGCCGTGTCATTCACATAATTATCGTTACCTAACACAATACCGTGACAGGTATCTGCCGCAGCCTGGCAGTTGGTGTCGCCGACATTGATCAGCGTGTCATCACGTCCCAGCGTGACCGTGCCCTCTAAAATGTCGAATACGCCGGTAAAACCGCTGTTATCAGCATTAAGTACCAGTTCACCAGCACCGCGTTTGAAAATCGCGCCATAACCGGCGATCGAGTCATAAGCGCCGTCGTTGGCGGTATTGCCGATGATCAGCGTTTTATCTGCAGCAATATCAAAATCGGCTTCGCTGTGACCGAGATACATGAACCCGCCGCCAGCGGCATCGGGAGCATCGCCATAATTGCCAGCAACGTTATCGTGGTAATAGGCAACACCATCATTTTCTTGATAGTTTTCATCAATGTTGATGTTGATCAGGAATGGCGTAGACGCGCTGCTGGTGTAGATTGCGCCTCCCTGTCCTTCGGCCTGATTGCCTGTGAATTCGCTGTTAGTGATAAACATGCTGCCGTGGGAGTCAGACGTATTGTCCGTGGCATCAATCGCACCACCGCTACCATTACCTGAACTGGCACTTTTGTTGGTCTTTGCCTGATTATCCTCAAATAAAACATTTGTCAGCTGGACTTTATTATTAAGAGAATAAATAGCGCCGCCTTTCCCCTCACTGGAAATATTCCCTGAAAACACGGCATTAGTAATGGCAAGATCAGTATCACCTTCATCATTGGTGCCATTCATATATATTGCACCGCCGTAATCATGGGCGACGTTATCAATGAACAGGGTATTTTCTAAATATACCGTCGAGTTTTCTTTCGCAAAGATCGCGCCACCGTTTCCCGAACTGCTGTTTCCGGTAAATACGCTGTAACCGGTGGTGCTCTCAGGAATAATCTCCAGTGTGGTGCTGTTTCCCAGGTGGAAGGCACCGCCCGAGGAACCTGAACCGTTCAGGCCGGAGAACTGCATCTCAGCGCCATCAGCCACGGTATAGGTATTGAGGGTTTTATTTTCAAGCGTGGTGGCCGTGGCGTTGCAACTTTCAGTAATTTGCAACCCTGAACAGGCCGGGAGAGTTTCTGCAAAAGCCGCCTCTGAAAAAGGCAATAAATTAAAGACTAAAAATAAACACGCCGTGATTTTATTGAAGACCATTGAAGTTCTAATCCCGCACCTGATGAAAGAGGAGCGAAAGTAATATGCACAGTGCCGGGAGACCACTTAATGATAAATTTAGAATATATAAACAACATCATTCATTCATCATATGTATTTATAATAAGGCTCATTTTTCTCAAAAACGCACTTTTCAGAAAGTGAACAAAAACCTGCTGGCAAGGTTGCTCCGAAGCGGCTTAACGGCTGTACTGCGACGCCAAATCGTCATCGGTTGCAAGTCATTTTTTCCGCTAATCCAGTAGAATTTACGTTAAGAGACGGGGTATGCCGGGGTTAAAACCTTAGTTTTTAGGACGTTGGTTGGCGTGAACACCGCAACATGATTTTTTAGAATAGTTATCCAGATCAATATAGCGTTTTTTTCTAACGTTTAATAAACCGGCAGTTGATCACCTTTCATAAAAATATAAGAAAATCGTATCTGAGATATTGACAGGTTTGTCGCGCCAGCAATGACGGACTTCTCAGGCTTGACGTCAAAATTTCTCCCCAACTTATCCACAAATCTGCCCGTTTTGTTCACTTGCAAAAGGGACATTCAATCACTATCTTGTCATCAGAAAATAACAAACCCACAATATATTGTGTTTATATCCTGACCAGCACACTAGGAACCTCTTGTGCTGCCGCGCATGTTTTACGCGGTCAGGTCAGACCCTTTATAAACCTTTAAGGTATCGCACCCAATGAACCAAAGTCTGCTTGTTACTAAACGTGATGGCCGCACAGAACGCATCAACCTTGATAAAATCCACCGTGTCATTGACTGGGCAGCGGAAGGTCTTCAAAACGTATCAGTTTCTCAAGTAGAACTCCGTTCACACATCCAGTTCTATGACGGCATCAAAACCGCTGATATTCACGAAACCATCATCAAAGCGGCGGCTGATCTGATCTCTAAAGATGCACCGGATTACCAATATCTGGCCGCGCGTCTGGCGATCTTCCACCTGCGTAAAAAAGCCTACGGCCAGTTTGAACCACCAAAACTGATCGACCAGGTGACCCGCATGGTTGAAATGGGTAAATACGACAAACATCTGCTGGAAGACTACACGGCTGAAGAGTTCGAGCAGATGGACAGTTTTATTGACCACTGGCGCGACATGAATTTCTCTTACGCTGCGGTTAAGCAACTGGAAGGGAAATATCTGGCACAGAACCGTGTGACCGGCGATATCTACGAAAGCGCTCAGTTCCTCTACATTCTGGTCGCGGCCTGCCTGTTCTCCGGCTACCCGCGCGAAACGCGTCTGGATTACATCAAACGTTTCTACGACGCGATTTCAACCTTCAAAATTTCCCTGCCTACGCCAATTATGTCCGGCGTGCGCACTCCGACCCGTCAGTTCAGCTCATGCGTGCTGATCGAATGTGGCGACAGTCTGGATTCCATTAACGCGACCTCCAGCGCCATCGTGAAATACGTTTCACAACGCGCCGGTATCGGCATCAACGCCGGTCGCATCCGTGCGCTGGGTAGCCCGATCCGTGGCGGTGAAGCATTCCACACCGGTTGTATCCCGTTCTACAAACATTTCCAGACTGCGGTGAAATCCTGTTCTCAGGGCGGTGTTCGTGGCGGCGCAGCGACACTCTTCTACCCGATGTGGCATCTGGAAGTCGAAAGCCTGCTGGTACTGAAAAACAACCGTGGTGTTGAAGGCAACCGCGTCCGTCATATGGACTACGGCGTGCAGATCAACAAACTGATGTATCAGCGTCTGGTGAAAGGCGGCGACATTACCCTGTTCAGCCCGTCTGACGTACCTGGCCTGTACGATGCATTCTTTGCCGATCAGGACGAGTTCGAGCGTCTGTACGAGAAGTACGAGCAGGATGCCAGCATCCGTAAGCAGAAAGTGAAAGCGGTGGAACTGTTCTCCCTGATGATGCAGGAACGCGCCTCTACAGGCCGTATCTACATTCAGCATGTTGACCACTGCAACACCCACAGCCCGTTTGATCCGGCTATCGCGCCTGTTCGCCAGTCCAACCTGTGTCTGGAAATTGCGCTGCCAACCAAACCGCTGGATGACGTTAATGACGAAAACGGCGAAATCGCGCTGTGTACGCTGTCTGCTTTCAACCTCGGTGCGATCGAAAGCCTCGACGATCTGGAAGAACTGGCTGTTCTGGCAGTTCGCGCTCTGGACGCCCTGCTCGATTATCAGGATTACCCGATCAAAGCCGCAAAACGCGGTGCGATGGGCCGACGTACGCTGGGTATCGGCGTGATTAACTACGCGTATTATCTGGCGAAAAACGGTGTGCGTTATTCCGATGGCAGCGCTAACAACCTGACCCACAAAACGTTCGAAGCCATTCAGTATTACCTGCTGAAAGCCTCCAACGAACTGGCGAAAGAACAAGGCGCGTGCCAGTGGTTCAACGAAACCACCTATTCACAAGGCATCATGCCGGTGGATACCTATAAGAAAGATCTGGATGCCATCTGCGATGAACCGCTGCATCTGGACTGGGATACGCTGCGTGAAAACATCAAAACATACGGCCTGCGTAACTCCACGCTGTCCGCGCTGATGCCGTCCGAGACCTCTTCGCAGATCTCCAACGCCACCAACGGTATCGAGCCACCTCGCGGCCACATCAGTATCAAAGCGTCGAAAGACGGGATTCTGCGTCAGGTTGTGCCGGAGTACGAGCGTCTGAAAGATCAGTACGAACTGCTGTGGGATATGCCGAACAACGACGGCTACCTGCAACTGGTTGGCGTAATGCAGAAATTCATCGACCAGGCGATTTCGTCAAACACCAACTACGACCCGTCGCGCTTCCCGAACAGCAAAGTGCCAATGAAACAGTTGTTGAAAGACTTGCTGACCGCCTACAAATTTGGCGTGAAAACGCTGTACTATCAGAACACCCGTGACGGTGCTGATGATGTACAGGAAGACATGAAAGCCGATGTGGCTGATGACTGTGAAAGCGGCGCCTGCAAAATCTAATCTTTTGTTTTAACTAAGAATATTATTCAAAACCCCCGTCAGGGGGTTTTTGCCGAGAATTTCGAGGAAGTTATGGCCTACAGTACTTTTTCCCAGAATAAAAACGATCAGCTTCTTGAGCCAATGTTCTTTGGTCAGTCGGTTAACGTTGCCCGTTTCGACCAGCAGAAGCATGAAATCTTTGAAAAACTGATCGAAAAGCAACTGTCCTTCTTCTGGCGTCCGGAAGAGATTGATGTTTCCCGCGACCGTATCGATTTTCAGGCGTTGCCGGATCACGAGAAACACATTTTCCTGAGCAACCTGAAATACCAGACGCTGCTGGATTCCATTCAGGGCCGCAGCCCGAACGTCGCGCTGTTACCGCTGATTTCTATTCCTGAGCTGGAAACCTGGGTCGAAACCTGGGCGTTTTCGGAAACTATTCACTCGCGCTCTTACACACATATTATCCGCAACATCGTGAATGATCCGGCGATTGTGTTTGACGATATCGTGACCAATGAAGAAATCCTCAAGCGCGCGAAAGACATCTCCGGTTACTACGACACGCTGATCGAGATGACCAGCTACTACCATCTGCTGGGCGAAGGCACGCATCAGGTCAACGGCAAAACCGTTGTAGTTAACCTGCATGAACTTAAGAAGAAACTCTACATCTGTCTGATGAGCGTCAACGCGCTGGAAGCCGTACGTTTCTACGTCAGCTTTGCCTGTTCATTTGCGTTCGCCGAACGTGAACTGATGGAAGGCAACGCGAAAATCATCAAGATGATCGCCCGTGATGAAGCGCTGCATCTGACCGGCACTCAGCACGCGCTGAACCTGCTGCGTTCAGGTCAGGACGACCCTGAAATGGCAGAAATCGCGCTGGAATGTCAGCAGGAGTGCCATGACCTGTTCGTGCTGGCGGCACAGCAGGAAAAGGACTGGGCAGAATACCTGTTCAAAGACGGTTCGATGATCGGCCTGAACAAAGACATTCTGTGTCAGTACGTCGAATACATCACCAATATCCGTATGCAGGCTGTCGGGCTGGATGCTCCGTTCAAAACCCGCTCGAACCCGATCCCGTGGATCAACGCCTGGCTGGTGTCTGATAACGTGCAGGTTGCGCCACAGGAAGTGGAAGTCAGCTCCTATCTGGTAGGTCAGATTGATTCTGAAGTTCACGCCGATGACCTGAGTGATTTCGAGCTTTAAATGGCCGACAGAACCATCACACTTTCAGCAAACGGACAGCAACTGGCGTGTAAGTCAGAGCACCGGAATTTGCTGGAGGTGTTTGAACATCATCAGGTTGAAGTGGAATACCAGTGTCGCGAAGGTTATTGCGGATCGTGCCGGATGCGGTTGATTAACGGTGAGGTCGCCTACAGCGAGAAACCCCTGGCCTTTATCTCAGACGGCGAGATTTTACCGTGTTGTTGCATGCCGGTTGGGGATATTGAGATCGCGTTTTAGACTTTACTCCTCCCCCTGCGAAGGGGGAGGACGGGAGGGGGTTTAAGGGCTAACAGTCTCATCAAAGC
>NZ_JYDF01000151.1:0-615 GCF_003263525.1 Rahnella sp. NRRL B-41462
GCGACCACCAGATCGATAATCATGAACGGTATGAATACGGTGAAGCCAATCTGGAAAGCGGTTTTCAGTTCGCTGGTGACGTAAGCCGGTAACAAAATACGCATCGGCACGGCTTCCGGGCCTGCAAGAGGCGGGATATTGGCCAGACGCGCATACAAAGCCAGATCGCTTTCGCGGGTCTGGCGCAGCATAAACTGGCGTAACGGCTGAGCGCCTTTGTCCATTGCTTCCTGCATGGTGATCTTGTTTTCGCTGAAGGGCTGATAAGCATCGCTGTAAATTTTGTCGAATACCGGTGCCATCACGAAGAAGGTCAGAAACAGGCCAAGGCCGAGCAGCACCTGGTTTGGCGGCGCGGAAGGTGTACCCAGTGCATTTCGCAGTAAACCCAGCACGATAATGATGCGGGTAAAACTGGTACACATCAGCAGCATCGCAGGTAACAGGGTCAGTGTGGTGATAAACACCAGCGTCTGGATCGGCAGCGACCAGTTTTGTGTCCCGTTAGACATCTGCTGGCTGATGATCCCCGGTAACTGTGCAAAAGCTGCCGGGCTGGCAAGCAATAGCAGCGGCAGACACAGGTGAGTGACCAGGCGAACAGGGCGCTGACGG
>NZ_JYDF01000152.1:0-3563 GCF_003263525.1 Rahnella sp. NRRL B-41462
GCTCGACTTCCCAGCCTTGCGTACCGGGAATGGGCTGGCTGCCCTGCGACGCCTGGCGTTGCGGTTCAGGCTGAGACGTGCCACCGCCAAACAAGCCAGCCAGAAAACCGGTGCTTTGCGGTTTGGCCGTCTGCGCCTGTTGTTGCAACTGCTGAACCTGCTGTTGCAATTCTTGTACCTGCGCATTCAGTTTGGTCAGCGCCGCTTCCTGAATAATCATTGCCTGCGCCATGTAATACGGGGCAGATGGCTGCTGACGAATATGGGCCTGAATCACACGTTCAGCTTCCGCATCACGCGGTGCCGTGTTGGACTCAGCCTGTTGTAAGCGACTAAAAAGCCCGTCAATTAAACGCTGTTCTTCAGATTGCATAAATTCACCTTGTTGATATGTCGTACTGCGTCAGGAGCGACGCCGGTCGGCGTTATTCAGATACAGTAATACAGTTAGTTTTTTGTATAAATTAACGGAGTGTCAACAAATGTGACGGAGGTAAAGTTAGTGCAGAAAGCGCGCAGAGGGATTGAAAAACCGCCTGCGGGGCCACAGGCGGGGGAATTATCAGCACTTACTTTTTCGGTGTCCAGCCAAGGATGAAATCCTGATCCGGCAGGTTGGTATAGTTACGTACGATGTCGTGGTAAGTCTTCGCCGGGTCCAGATCTTTAAACTGTTGCGGATAAATAAACTTCGCCAGATATTCCATCCCGACAATGTTATACGGATGGTTGTAGAACTGGTGATAAATACCGTAAACGTGGCCCGCATTCACCGCAGGGATTTGCGCCACGCCGGTGCGTGAAAGCAACACTTTGGCTTCTTTATCCACATCCGCTTCATCCGCACCGTAGCCAAACGGCAGAATATGCGTCACAGAGCCACTTTTCGGACGTGCCGAACCGGTCATGATGTAAACGTCCGGCTTCATGCTGATCACCTGTTCCAGAGAAACGGTGCCTGATGCGCCCGGCAGGAGGCTGGAACCGATGTTATTGGCATCTACCGCCTGGATCAGTTTTCCCCATCCCGCATTACCGTGTGTGAAACAGCAGGAGTCGTCGCGACCGGCAATTGGCTCGATAAACACATTCGGCCTGGTTTTAATCGCCTCTGCGGCTTTCTGAATAGCCTGGAAATGCTGGTTATAGAACGTGGTGTAGGCGCGGGCGTTATCCTCCTTATTCATCACTTTGCCGAGCAGATCAATACTTGGCGCGGTGTTTTTTGCGGGATCCAGTTCGTAATCGACAAACAGTACAGGGATGTGCAACGCGGCGAGTTTATCCAGCACCCCGGCCTGCGCCAGTGAATCTTTCGCCCTCATCTGCGCAATCATCAGATCTGGTTTTTTAGCGATCACCGTTTCCAGATCCACCTGCCCTTTGTCGCTGAATCCCATATCGAGGATTTTCGCCGATTCAGGCCATTTGCTTTTCAGCATCTCCCAGGTACCGCTGTCAGTTTTCTTCAGCAGGTTATTCCAGGCCACCACATGCTGAAAAGGATTGGCTTTATCCAGCACCGCCAGCGCCAGAAGGTCGCGCCCGTCCTGCAAAATGACCCGTTGCGGCGCTTTATCGATGGTGACTTTCTGACCGGCTATGTCCGTGACCGTCAGCGGATACGTGGTAGCAAAACTGGCAAAGGAGGCCGCCATCAGACCGGCAACAGACAGCACGCGAGCAGTATTCTTTAACATGCGATTACCCGAAAATGAGAATAAATGAAAAATGATTTTGATAATTGTTATCAACAGAAGTCAAAATAATAAACAAGGAAAGGTGAAGGGGGCAACGTTTTTAAAGCGGACAGAGGGAGTTAAAACATGTCGAAATATTAACGGGATACCACAGAGGCATCCCGTTTTTTATCAGACTCTCGCGGGCAATATCAGCCGCTGGCTTTGTCACGGCCAATAAAGTGCAGCAGAAATTCGCTCACCATCACCCGTTTAAACGCGGACTGTTTTTTGTCAGCCGCGGCGCTGTGACCGCCGTCAGTATTCTCGTAGAAATAGACCTGCGGGATACCCAGCGCCTGCATTTTCGCGGCCATTTTACGTGCATGGTCAGGCCCGACGCGGTCATCGCTGGTCGCCGTTGAGAACAATACCGGCGGATATTTTTTTGCCGGATCGATATTGTGATACGGCGAAAATTCACGGATAAACGCCCATTCTTCCGGTTTCTGCGGGTCGCCGTATTCAGCAATCCACGAAGCGCCAGCCGAGATTTGCGTGTACCGGTACATATCCAGCAGCGCCACTTCACACACGATGGCCCCGAATAATTCCGGGTAGCGTGTCAGCATATTGCCGACCAGTAAACCGCCGTTGCTGCCGCCTTGCGCCGCCAGATGGGCCGGTGAGGTGATCTTGCTGGCAATCAGCGCCTTCGCCACGGACGCGAAATCTTCGTAAGCGCGCAGACGTTTTTCTTTCAGCGCCGCTTTATGCCATTCCGGCCCGTATTCGCCACCGCCACGGATATTTGCCACCACAAACACGCCGCCGCGATCCAGCCACGACACACCGCTGACCCCGAGATAATACGGCTCAAGGGAGACTTCGAAACCACCGTAGCCATAAAGCAGCGTCGGGTTCCTGCCGTCATACGCCACATCTTTGCGCGAGATGACAAAATACGGCACGCGGGTACCGTCGTCGGACACTGCGAAATGCTGGCTGACCTGATAACGGGTGGCATCAAAATGCGACGGATCTTGTTTCAGCAGTTCGGCTTCCACGTCCGCGCCACTATCCAGATTTCCGAGCGACAAACTGGCCGGTTGCAGGAAACCGCTGACACTCATGAAATATTCATTGGTCTCATCATCCACGCCCCACGCATTGATTTTGCTCAGCTCCGGCACTTTACCGAACGGCTCACGCTGCCAGTCGCCGTCTTTTGGCGTCAGCACTTCAAGCCGGTTGACGACATCACGCGTGATACTGAGGATGATATGATCACGGGTGTAGGAATAGCCGTTGAGCTGGTCACGGGTTGCCGTCACGCCGCTGAGAGAAGAATGCGCACCCGGCATAAACAGGGGTTTCAGCGTGCGATCGCCTGCCATAAAAGCGTCAAAATTCATGGTCAGCAACGAACCGGACGGCCAGCTTTCGCCGTTCACCTGCCATTCACTAGAAGGCTGGATCAGGATCCACTCGCGCCAGCTACTGAATTTGGCATCCGCCGGCAGATCGATTTTGATTAAGTTTTTGTCGTCATCAAGCAGGAACACTTCACGATGATAGAAGTCGGTGACACGCACCACATAATTGCGCTCAAACCCTTTGGTGGCATCGCTATAACCCGCCGCCATCATGTCTGTCTTTTCTGCGCTGAACACCGTGACCGCTTCGCACAGCGGTGTACCACGCTGCCAGATTTTGACGATGCGCGGATAACCGGAACCGGTCATTGAGCCTTCACCAAAATCAGTGGCGACAAACAAATGGTCGCGGTCAATCCAGCTGATGCGGCTTTTCGCGACCGGCAAATAAAAACCGTCCGGCACAAAATCCTGAGTGATTAAATCAAACTCACGCACTTCAGAGGCA
>NZ_JYDF01000153.1:0-657 GCF_003263525.1 Rahnella sp. NRRL B-41462
AAAAAAACCAGCGGCATGTTCAGCGGAGGCGGTCTGGGCGTGACGTTCGGCAGCAAATCCTCGCGTCAGCAAATCAATCAGGACGGCACCACCCAGAGCCAGAGCAGCAGTGCCGTCGGCAGCACCGGCGGCAACGTGAATCTGATTGCCGGTGAACAGGCGCATATCGGTGGCTCGGATGTGATCGCTAAAAATGACGTCAACATCGTCGGCGGCTCGGTCACGGTTGACCCCGGCAATGACATGCTGACCCGCAAACAAATCATACGAGCAGAAACAAAGCGGCCTGACGGTCTCGCTGTCGAGCCCGGTGACGGATGCGCTGTTGTCGCTCACCAGCATTGCCAAACAGGCCTCACAGACCGGCGACGGCCGAATGAAAGCACTGTATGGCGTGCAGGCGGTGGAGCAGGGCTGGATGTCCTCGATGGACGGGACCGCAACGCAGGCGTCTCAGTTGATGAATGGCAAAGTGGATGGCAACCTGGTCCAGTTGCAGGTCAATATCGGTGCGAGTAAAAGTAAATCCACTTCCGAACTGGAACAAAATCAGGTCACTGGCAGCACGATTACCGGTGGACGTAATGTTGCCATCGTTTCGACAGGTGCCAACGGGCAAAGCGGTGATATCACTATCACCGGCAGCGGTGTGACGGG
>NZ_JYDF01000154.1:0-16457 GCF_003263525.1 Rahnella sp. NRRL B-41462
TGCGTAGGGTGAACGGTGTCAGTGAGAGAAAAAGCTTGCTGAATGAGGTCAGGAGACAGGAGGTCAGCGAGGCTTTGAACTTCATCGGGGGCAGTAAGATTGATAATACCGAGAGCTTGTGAAAGTTCCATTTAAAAAGGGTCCATGATGAGCATGAACCCTTTTTACACGAGCCACCGGATCGGTCAACTGATCCTTAAACGATCGGCATTAGGCGCTTAGCGCCCTTTTTTAATGCCTGAAAATGGAAATTTTACAGCGGTGTCGGACGTGGCGGGCAACGTTCGAGTAACTCGACGCTGCCGTCTTCATTGAGTTGCTCGATAAAGACATCGAAGCCCCACAGGCGGTGGACGTGTTTCATCACTTCACGGCGGCTTTTATCAAGCGGTGCCCGGTCCTGCGGAATGTAGCGTAATGTCAGCGAGCGGTCTCCGCGCAAATCCACATTCCAGACCTGAATATTCGGTTCGTGATTACTCAGATTATACTGCGCCGACAACTCCTGACGAATTGCACGGTAGCCCTCCTCATTGTGGATCGCGGCGATTTCCAGATAATTATTGTGATCGTCATCGAGCACCGTAAACAGACGGAAATCACGCATCACTTTCGGTGACAGGAACTGGCTGATGAAGCTCTCGTCTTTAAAGTCACGCATCGCAAAATGCAGCGTGTCGAGCCAGTCTGAACCGGCGATATCCGGGAACCAGTAACGGTCTTCCTCCGTCGGCTCCTGACAGATACGCTTGATATCCTGCATCATCGCGAAACCCAGAGCATACGGGTTGATACCACTGTAATACGGGCTGTTATAAGGCGGCTGATACACCACATTCGTGTGACTGTGCAGGAACTCCAGGATGAAACGGTCGGAGACTTTTCCTTCGTCATACAGATGATTCAGGATGGTGTAATGCCAGAATGTCGCCCAGCCTTCGTTCATGACCTGAGTTTGTTTCTGCGGATAAAAATACTGGCTGATTTTACGCACAATGCGCAAAATTTCTCTCTGCCAGGATTCCAGCAGAGGTGCATTTTTTTCCATAAAATACAACAGGTTTTCCTGCGGTTCCGGCGGGAAACGTCGCGCCTGTTCTGGTGCGTCTACACTGTCTTTGCGTGGCAGCGTTTTCCACAGAGAATTCACCTGACTTTGCAGGTATTCCTCACGGCTTTTTTGCCGCGCCAGTTCTTCCTGCAGGGAGATTTTTTGCGGACGTTTATAGCGGTCAACGCCGTAATTCATCAGCGCGTGACAGGAATCCAGCAACCGTTCAACTTCATCGACACCATAGCGTTCCTCGCATTCACTGATATAACGCTTGGCGAACAGCAGGTAATCGACGATGGAACTGGCATCGGTCCAGCTTCTGAACAGATAGTTATTTTTGAAGAAAGAGTTATGCCCGTAGCAGGCATGGGCCATCACCAGCGCCTGCATGGTGATCGTATTTTCTTCCATCAGATAAGCGATACACGGGTTGGAGTTAATGACGATTTCGTACGCCAGACCTTGTTGTCCGTGCTTATACAGCTGTTCGGTTTCGATGAATTTCTTCCCGAACGACCAGTGAGTGTAATTGATCGGCATGCCAATGCTGGAATAGGCATCCATCATTTGTTCGGAAGTGATGATCTCGATTTGATGCGGATAAGTTTCAAGCCGGTAGGACTTCGCCACCCGGTCAATCTCTTCGAGATAGGTTTGCAATAACTCAAACGTCCAGTCCGGTCCATCGCTAAGACGTTTGTCCTCAGTTTTTTGCTTTTGGGTCACTGTCGTCATAAGCCGCACCCTCATTCAGTTATGGACGCTACAGAGTGTTTGATTCACAACCTTTTCTTAAGATTTCGCACGTCCATTGATAATCGTAGCTCAATCTGAGTGTGTCGTTAGATAAACACCATGAATCCATTCCTCAACAAATCTATATCCTTAAGGCCGGAGACTGTCAATCGGCGGGCAATAAAGAGCCCAAAGCCGCGTACAGTCTGGCTTTGGGCGAACAATATCAGGAGACAGGCGCAAACAGAGGGGGATTAACTGCGGATAAATTCTAACAAATCCTGATTTATCTGATTCTTGTGTGTGCTGCACAGACCATGAGATGCGCCCGCATAAACCTTACCTTTGCCATTTGGCAACAACTTAAGCGCAGCTTCGCTGGAGGAAGCGGGTGGCACAATCTGGTCATCATCACCGTAAATCACCAGCGTCGGGATCGTCATCTTCTTCAGGTCTTCGCGCTGATCGGTTTCAGAAAACGCTTTAACACAATCATAAAGTGCTTTTATTGAACCCTGCATACCCTGGAGCCAGAAACTTTGGCGTAAACCTTCTGACACCTCAGCACCGGGGCGGTTGAAACCATAAAATGCGTCGGGCAAGTCCAGGAAAAATTGGGAACGATCTTTCGTCACACCGCCACGGATACCATCGAAAACAGAAAGCGGTAATCCTCCGGGATTGAAATCTGTTTTGATCATAATCGGTGGCACTGCACCAATTAATACCGCTTTTGCCACCCGCGAGGTGCCGTGCCTGCCAATATAACGGGCAACTTCGCCGCCGCCGGTAGAGTGCCCGACGTGTATCGCGTCTTTGAGATCCAGATAAGCCGTCAGTTCGGCCATGTCATCTCCGTACTGGTCCATATTATTGCCTTCCCATGACTGAGAAGAACGCCCGTGTCCGCGGCGGTCGTGGGCAATAACGCGATAACCATGTTCTGCCAGAAACAGCATCTGATCTTCAAAAGCATCCGACGACAGGGGCCAGCCGTGACTAAAAACCACCGGCTGTCCGCTGCCCCAATCCTTATAAAAAAGTTGTGTACCATCTTTAAGCTTCAGAAAGTTTGAGTTATTCACAATCGACTCCTTATTGCTGAAAATTGCTGAAATGAACGGTGCAAAACAGAAACCGATTGAAGTGTAGGTCAGTAATTGCGTCGTTGCGATATGAGTCACATTTTTAAAATGGCAACGTGGCGGGACAGGGTATGAAATTTAACCTGATACTTAGCAGGGTTTATATATTGAAACTTAATTTTTACGGGTATAGCATTAACCCGCTATTGTTTGTTATTGATGCTTTAGGAGGTCAAGAAAATGGTAAATACCTTTACTTATGATAGATATAGAAATCGTATCGGCCAGGGCGTTCGTGTAATGGATGCCGAAACGGGCGTTACCGGCAAAATTACCGCGTTCAGGGTGAAATCGAGTTCACCGGAAGAAATTCGCCGCGAAAGTTGTGTGCAACTGGAAGGGCAGACGGGCCTGTTTAAACCTGTCTCTCTGATGAGACTGGAAACGACGTCTGCCTGATTTTTTCTGTTACGCCGGTAAATTCCCGCAATATAAGGCCACTATGAATAGTGGCCTTAATGTTTTACGCAGCCACTTCGGCTTTGCCTCGTTTTATAAATCCCCGTTCAACCTGAACGTCAATTCTCCGCGCAGCGTGAGGGAATATCACATGCCTGTTTTTTTGTGGTGTTTTATTCCGACAATTGGCTTGTATACAAGAATAAAAACCTGCAGCAAAACTGCCCCTGATGCGTCGGGAGTCTTGTGACATCAATGCAATCAATGCTGTCATTACGCCATAAATTTCTTGCCGCATGGCCGGAATGTTGCGGAATATCGTTATTTATTTCTGGCTATTGAAATAAATGCTGTCATGAACGATAAATAAATGTGAAAGACCTCACGGTTGTGAGTGCCTGTGTTGGTGATTTTTCTCAGTCAGGTTAATTTCCTGTCATCAGAATATTATGCTTTGTTTTGTTGTGGAGTGGAGTCGATATGCGTGTGGTGATTTTAGGCAGTGGTGTGGTCGGTGTCGCCAGTGCATGGTATCTGGCTAAAGCGGGTCATCAGGTGACGGTTATTGACCGCCAGTCCGGCCCGGCAGAAGAAACCAGTGCGGGTAATGCAGGACAGATCTCACCGGGCTATGCTGCGCCGTGGGCGGCTCCGGGGGTTCCGGTCAAAGCCGTCAAATGGATGTTCCAGAAGCACGCGCCTCTGGCGATTCGCCTCGACGGAACACAGTTCCAGCTTAAATGGATGTGGCAAATGCTGCGTAACTGCAACATGGACCACTATCAGACCAACAAAAGCCGCATGGTGCGTCTGGCGGAATACAGCCGTGACTGCATGAAAGCGTTACGCGAAGATACCGGCATTCAGTACGAGGGTCGGCAGGGTGGCACGTTGCAGCTTTTCCGCACCGCGCAGCAGTTTGAAAGCGCAGCCAAAGATATTGCGGTGCTGGAAGACGCCGGTGTGCCGTATCAGTTGCTCGAATCCAGCCAGCTGGCGACTGCAGAACCGGCGCTGGCTCAGGTTGCGCACAAACTGACCGGCGGCCTGCGTTTACCCAATGATGAAACCGGCGACTGCCAGATGTTTACCCGCAAGCTGGCAGACATGGCGCGTCAGGCGGGAGTTATCTTCGAATTTAACCGCACGGTGGATAAGCTGCATATTGAAAATGGCGAAATCACTGGCGTGCAGTGTGGCAATGAGATCGTCAAGGCGGATGCATACGTGGTGGCATTCGGATCGTATTCCACCGCGTTGCTGCGTGATCTGGTCTCTATTCCGGTTTATCCGCTGAAAGGCTATTCCCTGACGATTCCGATTACTGATCCGGCTTCTGCGCCGGTGTCTACCGTACTGGATGAAACCTATAAAATTGCTATCACCCGTTTTGATGACCGCATCCGCGTCGGCGGTATGGCGGAGATTGTCGGCTTCAACCTGAAGCTGGCGCAGGCGCGCCGCGAAACGCTGGAGATGGTGGTCAAAGATCTCTATCCGAACGGCGGCAACGTCGAACAGGCCACGTTCTGGACGGGGTTGCGTCCGATGACGCCGGATGGCACGCCGATTGTCGGGCGTACGCGCATTAAGAATTTGTATCTCAATACCGGCCACGGCACGCTGGGCTGGACGATGGCCTGCGGCTCCGGGCAGTTGCTCTCGGACATTATGTCCGGCGTGACGCCTGCGATCCCATCCGATGATCTCTCGGTTGAGCGTTACAGCCCGGATTTCATTGCCCGTCCGGCTGGCCCGCACAAAATGCATCCGGTAGGCTGAACCTGCTGTAATCCGATCCCATGCGGGGTTTGATACCGCATGGTTTTTACTTTGCTTATTGCCGGAGCTGGTATGCCTCGCCCGATTTCAGCCACATTGTCTCAGTCTGCGTTAACTCAAAACCTGAACATCATTCGCGGTTTTGCCGCCAACAGTAAAGTCTGGACGGTGGTGAAAGCCAACGGCTACGGCCACGGTATATCCCGTATCTGGCGCAGTTTATCCGCCACTGACGGTTTCGCTTTACTCGATTTCAATGAGGCGATTTTACTGCGTGAGTCCGGCTGGCAGGGACCGATATTACTGCTTGAAGGTTTTTTTACCGCAGAGGATCTGGCTATTGTTGATCAATATCGCCTGACCACGGCCGTACACAGCGAATGGCAGATAAAAGCCCTTGCGCAGGCCAGCATCAGCCTGCCGGTCAGTATCTACCTGAAAGTAAACAGTGGCATGAACCGCCTGGGTTTTGCGCCTGAGCGCGCCGGTGCTGTCTGGCAGCAGTTACGCGAGCTGAAGCAGGTGGGGGAAATCACGCTGATGAGCCATTTCGCCACCGCTGACAGTGTGGAAGGTGTCGATGCGCAGATGAGTGTGATTAACCTCGCCGGGCAAAACATTCGCGGCCCGCGATGTCTGGCCAATTCCGCTGCGACGCTGTGGCATCCGCATACACATCATGACTGGATCCGTCCGGGAATTATTATCTATGGCGCGTCGCCAAGCGGTGAGTGGAAAGATATTGCGCATACCGGTCTGCAACCGGTCATGACGCTTAAAAGCGAGCTGATTGCCGTACAGGAACTTAACGCCGGTGCGCGCGTGGGTTACGGCGGGCGTTACAGTGTAACTCGTCCTCAGCGTATCGGCGTGGTGGCCTGTGGCTATGCGGACGGATATCCGCGCCATGCGCCTTCCGGTACACCGGTTTGGGTAGACGGTGTGCGAACGACGACGACGGGCACGGTTTCAATGGATATGCTGGCTGTGGATTTAACGCCATGCCCGCAGGCGCAGATGGGTGCGCCGGTTGAGTTGTGGGGGAATAATTTACCGGTGGATGACGTGGCAACAGCGGCCGGTACGCTGGGTTACGAACTGCTGAGTGCGCTGGCACCCCGCGTACCGGTGTCGACAATCGGTTAAAAAACGTATTACTGTCCCAGGCGGGTCAGCTGACCCGTCGATTTTTTGCTGGCGCGTCGAGCCAGCATCGCCAGACATCCCCCTGCCAGCATCACCAGCGACAGACTCAGCTTAGGCTGCAACGGTAATGCCATCGCGATAAAACCAAGTAGTGCACCGCCCGCCATTTGCACCGAACCTGCCAGTGCCGAAGCCACGCCTGCTTCACCGGAGAACGGTTCCAGCGCATAACTGGTGGCCGGGCCCATCAGGAAAGCCAGACCGGCACAGGCGCTGGCGACTGGCACCATATACAGCCAGGTTGCTGTTTGTTCCGCAGGCGGAACCAGCGTGATCCCAGCGATTAGCCCGAGACAGCCAATAAACATCAGGATGCCGCCTGTTTTCAGACATACCGGACGCCCCACTTTGCGGATAATCCGGTTGGCGATAAAGCTCATCCCCATGATCCAGAATCCGTTTGCGCCGAATACCAGTGAAAACTGCAGTGGCGTCAGCCCGGCAGTGTTCATCAAAACGGTCGGCGCCAGCGAGACATAGGTCAGCGCCATACCCATTGCACCTGCATTCACCAGAGCAAAAGTAATGAAGCGCGCATTGAATAAAATGCGGGCGTACTGACGGAATGGCAGGCCGGTGTTGGTCTGCGTATCAGCAGGGCGAGTCTCAGGCAGTTTGAATATAACCAGCAGTAAGACAGCCAGTGTATAACCGGTTAATGCCCAGAACGGCGCACGCCAGCCATAATATTGCGCGATCAGGCCGCCGATCAGCGGTGCCAGTGCCGGAATGATATTCAGCGTGCCATTGAGGAAACCATACGCACGGGCGGCATCGTTGCCACTCATCCGGTCGCGTACGCCGCTGAAAATCACCACGGAAGTGCAGCACACTGCCAGTCCCTGAATGACGCGGGATAATAAAAACATCCACGGTGTTACGGAGGTCGCAGCAACTATCGCCCCTGCCAGATACACCATGACGCCGATAATGGCGATCGGGCGACGACCAAATTTATCCACCAGCGGACCGGCCACCAGTTGTCCCAGCCCCATCACCAGAATAAATAAGGAAATCGAGGACTGAATGACCGCCTCGGTGCTCTGTAAACCGAGCGCGATGGCGGGAATGGCGGGCAGGTACAAATCAATACCTAAAGGGCCAAGCAGCACCATGCTCAGCAGCAGGAAAAGGAATTTTTGCATTGAAAACATCACTGTCAGTCATCCGAAAGGACGCTAAGGGTAATGATTTCGTTAATGAATGGAAAGAAGCTTGTGATAATCAGAGCGGCGGGCGCTGTGAATAAAAACGGACACCCGCAGGTGCCCGTGATCTAAGCGGTGACGAAAGACTTATTTTTTCTTCCAAAAATCATCAAACACCGTGACCGGCGGCTGACGTTTATGTTCAGTGCGCAGGTACCAGCCCTCAATGACGGTGGCATATTTATCGTCGATCTTCTTGCCTTCCAGATAGTCGTCGATCAGTTCGTAAGTCACGCCGAGCGCAGCTTCATCTGGCAAGGCAGGGCGGTTATCTTCAAGGTCAGCGGTCGGGGCTTTCGTATAGAGATGTTCCGGGCAACCCAATTCTTTGAGCAGGGCTTTTCCCTGACGCTTGTTCAGACGGAAAATCGGGTTAATGTCCGTGCCGCCATCACCGTATTTAGTGAAGAAACCGGTCACGGCTTCGGCAGCATGATCAGTCCCGACCACCACGCCTTTTTTCATCCCGGCGATGCTGTACTGCGCTTTCATGCGTTCGCGGGCCTTTTCGTTGCCTTTAATGAAATCGCTCAGTTCGATACCGATTTCACGTAAGGTCGCTTCGCTTGCCAGGACGGCATTCTTGATATTAACGGTCAGAACCTGATCTGGCTGGATGAACGCAATGGCATCCTGGCAGTCCGATTCATCAGCTTGCACGCCATATGGCAAGCGCACCGCAATGAACTGGTAAGCGCTATCATTTGTTTGTGCGCGTAATTCGCTAATTGCTGTTTGGCAAAGTTTGCCGGTAAGAGTAGAATCTTGCCCGCCGCTGATACCCAGAACCAGTGTCTTGATGAACGGGTGGGCCAGCAGATAACTTTTGAGAAAATCGACGCTGACACGAACTTCCTGTGCGGCATCGATGTGGGGTTTGACGTGCAGAGCCTGAATAATCTCTTGTTGTAAAGCCATGACCACTCCTCCTGAAGGCTGCCTTCGAGGAACCCGAGGCAAAAATAAGACGTTATCAGGACAAAACTACCCCGCATCGCTCAAAAGGACAAGATTCAGCGACGAGTTAGGCGGAAATCTGTACGCTGCCGGCTCGCAATATTTCGAACCAAAGTGGCGGGAGACGTAAAGTGTGGCGCGTAATGAACCATTTCCATTCCTCATTGAAATAAGAAATCAATGCAAGAAAGGGTAATGATTTTGTATGTTTCTATTGCCGGAAATATATGTCACTCGGAACTATCCAAAAAAGCCGCTTTATTAAGATATTCCGGGCTGAGTGCGTTATATTTGTTGCGGTAGAAATATTTGTATGCATATGCCATCGAAATGGAGTTGCCAGGCTTGATTAACGGATCCTAATTAATGGCATAAATCGTGTGGTTCCAGTCTCGTTATTTGCCTTAAGTCTTATTGGGGAAACAAAATGTTTTTTCGGGTTGTACGTCGTTTACCAGCTTGTGCCGTAGTCTGCGGTGCAGCGCTGTTCAGTATTTCAAGCCTTGCAGACACCACCATCTTCACCGCGTTAGATGATCCGGCTCAGGCGAAAAAGCCGTTCGAGGGCAATATTCAGGCGGGTTACAGTGCGCAAACCGGTAACACCAGCAACTCCACGCTGAATGCTGATACCACCATGACCTGGTTTGATACCAACACGGCTAACAGCCTGTGGGGTTCTGCGCGTAACACCTCTTCTTCCGGTGTGCGTTCATCCGAGAAGTATCAGGCCGGTGCCCGTACGCGTTATAACCTTGACAACGCGAACTATATTTTCGGTCAGGGGAGCTGGCTGAGCGACCGTTATAACGGTTACCGTTCGCGGACTGTAGGCGCTGTCGGTTATGGTCGTCAGATCTGGAGCGGCCCGGTTCATACGCTGAACCTGGAAGCAGGTCCTGGTGTTCGTCATGATGAATTCGAACAGGGCGGTAACACCACCCGTGCGCTGGCTTACGCTTCAGGCACTTACGGTTACCAGATCAGCGACACTGCGCGCTTCACGCAGGGTGTTTCTGTATTAGCGAACGACGAAACTACGCTGAACTCAGAAACCGCGCTGACCGTTGCGATCAACTCCCACTTCTCGTTGAAAGTGGCGTATGACGTAACCTATAACACCAAACCACCAGCCAGTGCGCCGGATAAAACCGACACCGTGACGTCTGTAAACCTGGTGTACGGTCTGTAATTTCCCCCGGGGAATTATGCAGAAAAGCCAGAGGAGAAATCCTCTGGCTTTTTTTATGGGTTATTTTTGCCAGCATCTTGCACTGAATTTTAAATAAGCGGATGGCTATTAAGCCTCCCGATTATATTCCCTGTATCCTGCTTGTAAGCCACAAGAAAATATCCCTGAAAGCCACAAACGGCGCAGGCAGGGGTAACCGGATGAATACCCCTATAAACCATGATTTCTTATGTTTCGCGCTATGCTTCTTGCAGAATTTTTTTTTATAAACTTAAAAAAAACCTAAAGTAAGTCTTATTCCTGCCGATAGAAACCGAATGTTTAATCTTAAATCAATGCCATAGCCACTTCTGATGCTGTGTTTTTGAGGCGTACAGGCAAGCGGTTCTGGCCATAGAAAACACCGGATATGGAAATCATAAGCTTTCTTACACCATTAGCCCGCACTGTTTCGGCGTGCGCGTGTCTTTCCCTGCGGTGGCGAGTTTCCTGCCTGCTGGTACTTACCGGAATGTTTTCCCTCACCGCGCAGGCCGCGCCGCTCAGCCCCGCTGACCGCGACAGTATCGAACAGCAGCAGCGGCAACTTCTGCAGCAGAACCAGCAGCAGCGTCAGGAACTGGAGCGCAGCACGTCAGTCGCCCCCCGCGCCGCAAACCCCAGCGCAACCCGCCGGCCCGTGCTTTGATATTCACGACATTACCCTCAGCGGCGCAGACCATATGCCCGCGCGAATACAGCAAAAACTGACCCAACCCTATCTGCAACAGTGCCTCGGCATTGGCCAGATTAATGCCCTGGTGAAACAGGTCTCTGACTGGTATATCGGCCAGGGCTATATCACCAGCCGCGCGTTTCTCACCGAACAGGATTTGTCTTCCGGCACGCTCAGCCTGACGGTGATGGAAGGCAAACTCGAAGCCATCAAAATGGAAAATCAACGCGGCGCAATGCTGGCGATGGCGTTTCCGGGGCTGACCGGCAACATCCTTAACCTGCGCGATATCGAACAGGGGATGGAGCAGATTAACCGGCTGCGCAAAACGCCGGTGCAGATTGAAATCCAGCCCGGCAGCCAGCCGGGATACTCCATCGTCAACCTCACCTCAAAGCCTGAGTTTCCCCTGCAGGCCAGCGCCGGTTTTGATAACTCAGGGCAGAAAAGCACCGGCACCGGACAGGTCAGCGGCTCGCTGACCGGCAATAACCTGCTCGGGCTGGCGGATCAGTGGTTTGTCAGTGCGTCACGCAGCGGCGACGGCGCAAGCGACCACGACGCAAAAAGCGTGCAGGCGGGCGTTAATCTGCCTTATGGCTACTGGCTGTTCGATTACAACTACAGCTACAGCGACTACCTGAGCACCATTGAATCGCAGGGCTATCTGTGGCGCTCCACCGGCGACAGCCAGGCGCACCGCTTCACGCTTTCCCGCGTACTGTTTCGCAACGGCGACATGAAAACCGCCGCCAGCCTTGGGCTGACGCACCGCCTCAACCGAAATTATCTCAACGATGCCCCGCTGGAAAGCAGCACCCGCAGCCTGACCAGCTGGACCGCAGGCATTAATCACAGCCAGAAACTCTGGGGCGGATACGCCACGCTCAACCCGGCGTTCAGCCGTGGCGTGCCGTGGTTTGGCGGCGAAAGCGATGAAGATAAAAATCCGGATGCCCCGCGTGCGGAGTTCTCTAAATGGACGCTGTCCACCAGCTATTACCGGCCTGTCACGCAACGCATTACCTGGCTGACCAGCGCCTACGGCCAGTGGGGCGATGACCGTCTTTACGGCAGCGAACGCCTGACGATTGGCGGCGAAAGCTCGGTGCGGGGGTTCAAAGAGCAATACCTCTCCGGCGACAACGGCGGCTACTGGCGTAATGAGCTGGATACCCAACTGTTCGCCATGCCGGGGCTCGGACAAATCAGCAGCGTAACGGCCCTCGACGGCGGCTACCTGCAACGCAGCAATCACGACACCAATGCGTCCGGCACCTTATGGGGCGGGGCGGTGGGTTTATCGAGCAGTAACGCACATTTCTCCAGCCAGTTTACCGTCGGCTGGCCGCTGAGCTATCCGGACTCACTGGCACCGGATCGCGTCACGGTCTACTACCGCATCGGTTTTGCACTTTAGCGTTGTACCTCTGCATAAGAGAGAAGGAATTCGGCGATGAAATCGATCACAGAGCAACCGGTCGCGTTATGGCGTAAAGCGCTGGCCTACGGGCTGATGGGCTGGCTGGTCTGGCAACCGGTGATGCCTGCATTTGCGGCGGGTATCACGGTAGCCGAAGGCAACACCCGCACCGATCAGGCGGGTAACGGCGTGCCGGTGGTGAACATCGCCACCCCGAATCAGGCCGGGATTTCGCATAATAAATACAACGATTTCAACGTCGGCCAGCAGGGCCTCATTCTCAACAACGCCACCGGCAAACTGACCCAGACTCAGTTGGGCGGGCTGATACAGAACAACCCCAATCTTACGGCAGGTCAGGAAGCGAAGGGCATCATTAACGAAGTGGTGTCAGCGAACCCTTCACAGCTTAACGGCTACATGGAAGTCGCCGGTAAAGCCGCGAACGTCATGGTCGCCAACCCTTACGGCATCACCTGTAACGGCTGCGGCTTCCTCAACACCCCTAACGCCACGCTGACCACCGGCAGGCCGGTGCTGAATGCGGACGGCTCGCTGCAATCCCTCGAGGTCACGCAGGGCGCGATCACCGTTGAAGGTCAGGGGCTGGATGCCCGCACGAGCGACTCTTTTTCACTGATTTCCCGCGCCGCGCAGATTAACGCCGGGCTGTACGCCAGAGACCTTAACGTCACCCTGGGTGCCAACCGTGTCGATGCGCAGGGCAATGCCACGCCGATATCCGGCGCAGGCGTACCGGCGGTGGCGATTGACACCGGCGCACTCGGCGGCATGTACGCCAACCGCATTCATCTGGTTTCCAGCGACAAGGGCGTCGGGGTCAACCTCGGCAACCTGAACGCCTCGGTCGGCGATATGCAGATTGATGCCAGCGGCAGGCTGACGCTGAGTAATGCGACCACCACCGGCAAGCTGACGGCGAATGCGCAGGCCATCGCCCTTAACGGCACCCAGCAATCGGGCGGCGATATGGCGCTCAACAGCCAGGGGCAACTGGCCGTTCAGGGGAGCCAGGTGACCAGCGGCGGCAATATGACCCTGGCCGCTGACCAGCTCAATTCAGGTAATACCGCGCAGGTGTCTGCGGCAGGCAATATTCATGCTACTGCCGGTAATGGCAGCCAGTGGCAGGGCATGCTGACGGCGGGGAAAGATCTCCAACTGAACGCCGGATATCTCACCAATAACGGACTGATCGCCGCAAACGGAAACGCCCGTATCACCACGCAGCGGCTGACCAATACCGGCACGCTGCAGGCACAGGGGACGCAAGATCTTCAGGCGACAACGCTGGATAACAGCGGGGTGGTACAGGCCAGCGGTGCCCTGACCCTTACTGCCGGAGAGACTCAGCTTGGCGGATTGTTATCGAGCGACAATCAACTGACCGGGCGTTTCGGGCAACTTTCCACCCTCGCAGGGTCGCAGATTCAGTCCGGTACCGATACGGATATCGGCGTGCAGAACAGTGCGATGTTCGGCGGGAACGTCCGCGCCGGACAAAACCTGCGGCTCAGCAGCGGCTCATTGAGTTCGGCCAGCAGCGCTAAGCTTTACGCTGTCGGGAATGTGCAGGCGGAGGCGGGTAATAACGGCGTGTGGGACGGCAGCCTGACGGCGGGCGGTAATCTGGGCGTCAGTGCGGGCGACATGACCAACAACGGCACGCTGGCCGCCAGCGGTAACACGCAACTTACCACGCAAAAACTGACCAACGGCGGCCTGATCCAGGCGCAGGGCACACAGACTCTGAACGCCACAGAGCTGGACAACAGCGGCAAAATGCAGTCCGGCAGCGAACAAGATATTACCGCCAGCACCCTCAGCAATCAGGGGCTGATCGGTTCGCAGCAGGGGCTGGGGTTGCAGGTTGCTGACCAGATGACCGTGGGTGAACAAGGCTCGCTGTTTGCCGGTGACCGGCTGAACATCGGCGGCGGTCAGATGATTGTCGACGGCACGCTGACCGGCAAAAATGGCCTGACGCTCAACAGCACTTCCCTGAACGCCGGGCAAAACTCGCTGATCACCAGCCTTGGCGATATTCAGTTTACTGCTGCGCAGCAGACACTTGGCGGCCAGTTGTCGACCTCCGGTAACGTGGGCCTGAACGCTACGGATCTGTCCGTCGGGGCGCAGGGGTCCGTTCACAGCGATAAAGATTTATCCCTGACGGCAACCGGCAGCGCCACGCTGGCCGGTGCGCTCGACGGCAACACGTTGCAAGCCGGTGGCGGCACATTGCAGGTGACCGGCACCGGTTCGCTGGCCTCCACGGGAGATATGCAGTTATCTGCCGCGCAGCAGCAGCTCGACGGCACCACCAGCGCGGGCAATACTCTTTCGATTAACGCTGACCAGCTTAATGCCGCACAGGGTGGTAAAACCTCGGCGCAAAATGACGTGCAGGCCACGGTTGCCAGCGGCGGGCAGTGGTCCGGCAGCCTGATTGCCGGGCGTGACCTGAACTTTACCGCACACGATTTCAGCAACGCCGGTACGCTGGCCGCCAACCGCAACGGTCAGTTCAGCTTCGGCACCCTGACCAATAACGGCCTGCTGCAGTCCCTCGGCACGCAGCAGCTTGACGGCGATACCTTCAATAACAACGGCACGGCGCAGTCCGGCGGTGACCAGACGCTGACCCTGAATCAGTTCAATAATCAGGGGCTGACCGGCACCCGCGGCGACTTAGCGCTGACCGCGGACGACGTGACCAACGGTGATGCGGCAACCTTACTGGCCGATGGTCAGCTGACACTCAACACCGCCCAGGCAGATCTGGGTGGCACGCTGACCGGTACGCAGGGTGCAACACTTAACGCCACCGCGCTGACCACCCGCGCCGGATCGGTACAGTCCAGCCAGGGCGATGTGAACCTCAGTGCGGATACCGCAAACTTAAAGGGTTTTCTCTCCGCCGACGGCAACGCGGCGCTGACCACGCAACAGCTCACTACCGGCAACGGCTCGCAGACGCAGGGCAAAAACGCGCTGGGGATCAGTGCGTCTGAAAAAGCCGATCTGGCCGGGAAACTGGTGACACCGGGCACGCTGACGGTTCAGGCCGGTACGCTGACCAGCGGCGCGGCGCTGGGTGCGGACAATGTGGATATCACGGCCACCTCGCTGACCAACAGCGGTGCCATCACCGCCGACGACGGCCTGCATATGAAAGCCGGTGCCTTGCAGCAGCAAGGCAGCCTGTCTGCGCAGAACCAGATGACGCTGGAAGGCCAGACGCTGGTCAATCAGGGCAATATCTCCGGCGGTAACGTCGGCGTGAATGCTACCGGCAGCCTGACCAATCAGGGCACCGGTGTGATATCGGCGGGTAACGGCCTGACCGTGACGGCACCGGTTGTGACCAACAACGGCCAGCTTCTGGCACAAACCGTCGGCGTGAATGCCACGGGTATCAGCAACAACGGGCTGATGCAGGGCAACGGCGGCGCCACGCTCACCGCCACTACCTTAACCAACGGCGCGCAGGGGCAGGTATTGTCCGGCGGCACGCTGGGTGTGCAGGCAGGCGATACGCAAAATCAGGGCAGGCTACAGGGCAGCCAGCTTAGTCTGACCGGCAACAGCCTGACCAACGGCGGCACGGCATTAGGCACGAATGGCCTGAACGCGCAGATGCAGGGTGACCTCAATAACGGCGGCAGCCTGCTCTCATCTGGCAACGTCACGGTGAACGCCGCCACGCTGGAAAACAGTGGCCAGTTGCTCAGCGATAAAACCGCCACGGTGACGGCTGACCACGTCAGCAACACAGGACAGATCCAGGGCGACACGCTGGCGCTTACGGCGAACAACGCGGACAACAGCGGCAACCTGATTGGCCTGAAGGGCCTGACGGCGCAGTTGCAGCAGGATTTAACCAACGCCACGTCCGGCAAGATGCTGACGCAGGGCGCACTCACCGTCACCGCCGCGCACGTCACCAACAACGGCAACTGGCAGGCCGACAGCGCCGATGTACACGCCGGTCAGTTAGATCTTAACGGCGCGATCCAGACCGCCTCGCGCGCGGAGCTTACTCTTACCGGTGCGCTCAACACGCAGGCGCAGGGCAAAATCATCTCAACCGGTCTGGCTATTTTGCAGGCGGCGAACCTGAATAATCAGGGGAACTGGTCGGCGGATAATCTCACCCTGACCGGCGGTGCGCTGACCAGCAGCGGCGGCATCAGCGGTGTCAGCGCGCTTGCGGCCACGCTCAGCGGGCAACTTCAGGTTCAGCAGGGCGGCACATTACTCAGCGGCGGCACCGCCACGCTGAACGCCGGGAATATTGCTAACAGCGGCACTCTTCAGGCCGGTAACCTGACGCTCACCACCAACAGTATTAGCAACACCGGGCAGTTACAGGGCCAGCAAAGCCTGCAGGGTACGGTACAAAACGGCATCACCAACCTGAGCGGCGGCACCGTACGCAGTCAGGGGACGTTAGATTTGGGCGCACAGACGCTGCTCAATCAGGGCCAGATGCAGGGCGACGGCGTCACTCATCTGACCCTCACCGGTAATCTCAACAACCAGGGCACCTTACTGACCGGCGGCAGGCTGACAGTGTCTGCACCGGTGCTGACCAACAGCGGCACGCTGCAGGCACAG
>NZ_JYDF01000155.1:0-18995 GCF_003263525.1 Rahnella sp. NRRL B-41462
CCAGATCCTCCGCCGACGCCGGTACCTAAAATAATCGCCGCCACGACGGACTGATGTTGCGCATTACCGGCATGGGCTTCAGCGAGGGCAAAACAATCTGCATCGTTGGCGGCGGTGACCGGACGGTCCAGCGCAGCACTGAGATCTTGCGCCAGAGAATGTCCGGTGAACGCGGGAATGTTGGTGGCCAGCATTTCGCCGGTTTGGGGGGAGACCAGCCCGGCGGTGGAAATCGCCAGTGGTGTGCCAGCCGGTAAATCAGCACCATACGTGTCGATCAGATTTTGCATGGCGTTAACGAAATCATTCCATGAGGCAACGGGTGTCGGCACTTTGCCGCATTCTTCCACTTCGCCGGAATAACGTGAAACACCAAATTTAATAAATGAACCGCCGATATCGGCGCAAAAAACTGCAGAACTCATGAGCGTGTGTCCAGTAAATCTCGCAGTCCGTCGCCCAGTACGTTAAAACCAAGCACGGTCAGCATAATGGCCAGACCGGGGAACAGCGAAAGGTAAATATTAATGCCGAGGAAGTTCCGGCCATCGCTCATCATGGTACCCCATTCCGGCATCGGCGGCTGCACGCCAAGCCCCAGAAATGACAGGCTGGCGGCGGCGAGAATCACTGTGCCGGCAGTCAGCGTCGATTGCACGATAATCGGCCCGATGGCATTGCGCAAAATGTAATGCACGATAATACGGTAATTTGATAAACCCAGCGCCTGCGCGGCTTCCACGTATTCCATCTGCTTTAAACCGAGCGTCAGGTTACGGCTGAGGCGTGCATATACCGGAATGGCAAACAATGAAATCGCGATCAGCAAGTTCACCAGCCCGCCGCCGAGAATACTGACCACCAGAATGGCCAGCACGATGCCCGGAAAAGCAAACAGCATGTCCATAAACCACATGATGATCATGTCGGTATAACGGCCCGCCATGCCGGCGATAATCCCCAGCGGAATGCCGATAATCATCGCCAGTCCGACGCTCAGTACCACTTCGATAATCGAAATCCGCGCACCATAAATCACTCTGGCGAAGATATCGCGGCCATAATCATCCGTACCGAACCAGTGACTTGCATTCGGAGAAAGCAGGGTATCAATCAGGTCTTGTGCGTAAGGATCGTGACGGGTGATCAATGGCGCGAACAAGCCCATCAGCACGATCAGGCTGACAATAAATCCCCCGAGGGTCACGGCCGGATGACGCCATAACCAGCGGAACAACCGCAACGTGCGCGGTTTGCGACGGGGTAATTGCGTGATAATGGCAGACATTAATCGAACCTTATTTTTGGATTCAGGAAAGCAATCAGTAATTCACCGAGCAGGTTCATTACCACCACGCCGCAGACGGCGACCAGCGCCACGCCCTGAATGACCGGATAATCGCGATAACGCACGGAATCCACCAGCAGGCGACCAATGCCCGGCCAGTTAAACACGGATTCGGTGACGACTGCGCCGCCAATCAGGCTGCCGAAATTGAGCGCCACAATAGTGACAATCGGGATCAGCGCATTGCGAAACGCATGGCTGCAATACACGGTAGTGGCGGACAAACCTTTGGCGCGCGCGGTGCGGATATAATCTTCCGACAAGACATCCAGCATGCTGGAACGCGTCATGCGCGCCATCACTGCCATGGGTAAAACCGCCAGCGTCACGGAAGGCAGAATGTAGCTTTTCCATGATGTCGCGCCGAGCAGCGGCAGCCAGCCGAGATTGACCGAAAAGGTGTTCATTGCCATCAGCCCCAGCCAGAAGTTGGCGATGGACGCGCCGGCAATCGCCAGTAACATCACGCCAAAATCCGGCCAGCGGTTGCGGTAAACCGCGCCTATCATGCCCGCCGGAACGCCAACCGCTACAGCCAGAAAGTACGCCAGCACCGCCAGCATCAGGGTATACGGCATTCGTTCCCCGATTTCCTGCGTGACCGGCTGCTGCGACTGTAGCGAGATGCCGAGATTGCCATGCAACACATCACCGGCAAAATGCAGATATTGCGTCACCAGCGGCTGATCCAGCCCGAGACGAACGCGCATGGCATCGACCGCTTCCTGCGTCGCTTCAGGCCCGGCCATCAGACGCGCCGGATCGCCCGGCAGCGCGCGGATGGACACAAAAATCAGCATCGACACCCCGATCAGGGATGACCGGGAAGGCGATGAGCTTTTTGGCAAGATAGGCTTTCATGGCTATTTTCCACTGTAGATACTGCGGTTATTTTTTCTGTGCATCTTTCACCACAATTTGTCCACCCGGGATCATCGTGACACCTGAAATATTCGTGCCGGTGGCGTACAAATCATTCTGGTAATACAACAGCACCTGCGGTGCCTGTTGGTTAATTTCTTTCTGGGCGTCAACGTAAATCGCGTTGCGGGTGTTTTCATCCAGCGTTGAGGCGGCTTTGTCTAACATGTCGTCCAGTTTCGGGTCACTGAAGAAGCCCAGATTTGCGCCGCCGGGTGCGAAGCTTTTGCTGTAATACAGCGGACGGAGTTGCAGATCTGCGCCGTTGGCGCCGGAAGACCAGGAAGCCAGCACCGCACCGGTGTTATCGGCTTTTTTACCGGCCTGATCGGCAAACGCGGCTTTAGTCCACACGCCGCTTTCCATGATCCGCACGTCAAGTTTCACGCCGATTTTCGCCCACATGCTTTGCAGCACCTGACCGATACGGGCATCCTGGCCCTGTACGGCAATCGACATCGTGAAACCGTCAGCCACACCGGCTTCTTTGAGCAGGGCTTTGGCTTTTGCCAGATCCAGCGGATACGGGTTCAGTGTTTTGTCATAACCGGCGGTCACCGGTGCCAGCGGAGAATTCGCCGGTTGTGCGAAACCGGACATGATGGCGCGCACCAGTCCGTCGCGGTCGGTGGCATAGTTCAGTGCCTGACGGACGCGGACGTCACTCAGTGGTTTAAGGTCGGTATTCAGCGCAACCCAGAACACGGCGGCACCCGGGCTTTCATGCAAACTGAATTTAGGATTATTTTTCAGTACGCGGGCAAATTGTGGCGGCACAGGGTTGATGACGTCGGTTTCACCCGCCTGCAACGCCATGTTCATGACCGAAGGCTCAGCGCTCCAGGTCCATTTAATGTCGTCCGGCCCGGCGGCTTTATCACCCCAGTAACCCGGATATTTTTCTTCCAGCACGAATTCGCCGGTTTTGTACTGCACCATTTTGTATGGGCCGGTGCCGACCGCTTTGCTGTCCAGCGTACCGGTTTTATCCGCTGCAGGGCTGACCATCAGACAGGCGCCGGTAGTCAGTAAATTCAGGAAGGCGGGATAGGGTTTTTTCAGTTTGAAGACAACGGTGGAATCGTCGGTTTTGGTGACGCTGTCAAGGAAAGTACGCAGACGTCCGCTGGCGGCCAGCCCGCGTTTGGTATCGAGATGGCGGGCAAAGTTGGCGACAACAGCGTCAGCGTTAAACGGTGTACCGTCGTGGAAAGTGACGCCACTGCGCAGTTTGAAGGTCCACACCAGCCCGCTTTCATCGCTGCTCCACGAGGTCGCCAGCGCCGCTTCCGGTTTGAGTTGCGGCGACATACGCAGCAGACCTTCATACATTGGATCCAGTACCGTGCCGGTAAAGGTCGCGGTCTGGTTGCCCGGATCCATACTGCGCGGCGCTTCGTTTTGCATCACGTTCAGCGTGGCGGCAAACACCGGCAGCGAAAACGCGGCGAGAAGGGCGCTGCTCAGCAGCGTTAACGGTAAGGGACGCCGGATATAACGGGTAATCTTCATGTTCTGCCCTCTGCGTGAAAAATCGGATTAAGTGGCTCTGGCTCAGTCTGCCGGTTGAGTAAAACGCCGGTTTTAATGACAGTTTGTTTTAACAAAGAGATTTAACAAATAGTTCATATGAAATACTTATATCGGAACATTTAGTTTAATTTGTGAACTAATTGGCATTGATATATCCATTTCTACCGTTTAATGTCAATGCAGATGAGCGAAAACTGAGAGCGCCAAAACGAATATGCTAACAACTTTGCAACGTCAGATTTTGGGCGCAGTGAATGCCGCAGGCGGTTTAAGCCGTACCGAACTGGCGCAGTCCTCAGGAATGAGTAAAGCGGCTATCGGCGGCGTGGTACGCGAGATGATCGAGGCCGGTTTTCTGCATGAGGCAGAAACGGTGCCGGGCAGCGGACAGGGGAGACCGTCGGTACGTCTGGTCGTGCATCCTGACGGCGCGTGGTTTGCCGGTGTTTCTTTGCTGCAAAATCCGGCGCAAATGGCCCTGATCAATCTGCATGGCGAAATACTTTCGCGGGTGTCTTTTGCTGCTGATGCGGATCCGCAACAACTGGCAGCCAATATCGCCAGCGCCTTACCGGCGTTACTCGAGCCTCATCCCGAGGCGGCAAAAAAGCTGGTCGGGCTGGGCGTGACGCTATCGGGTCTTATTGATGAGCATCAGTCAACCTGCGTGCAGTCGGCGTTGCTGGGCTGGCGGGATGTGCCGCTGGCCAGGCTGATTTCGCAGGCGACAGGCATGGACGTGGCTATTGAAAATGACGCCAAAGCGCTGGCGGTAAGCGAGAAAAGTTTTGGTCAGGCGCGTGATCTGAGCAGCTTTACGCTGGTCAGCCACGGGGCGGGGATTGGCAGCGCGCATTTCATCGCCGGGCAATTGCATCGTGGTTTACACGGCGGTGCAGGGGAGATCGCGCACTGCACGCTGGAGCTGAACGGTTCACCATGCCGCTGCGGCAAGCGCGGTTGTCTCGACACGCTGGCCTCCCTCAATGCTATTGCGGAAATGGCCAAAGCTGAAGGGCTGGATGCTTCCACGATCGGCGGGCTGGAACAACTGGCGATGCAGGGCCAGACGGCGGCAATCCGTATTTTGCACCGTGCCGGTTCTGCGCTGGGCCTGGCGATATCGCATCTGATTCAAATCAATGACCCGGACCTGATCCTGATTGCCCATCAGGATGCCGATTTTTCCGGGCTGTTCGGCACGGTTGTACATCAGTCTGTTGAAGCCAATGTGTTGCCGGGCAACGCCGGTAAAACACCGGTTCGTACTTTTACCCTAAACGACGACACCTGGGCGCGCGCGGCGGCGAGTATAGCCGCACATCGCTTTCTGGTTGGTCTGAAGCCTGTCTGAGGAATGAGCAACATGCGTATAGCGGTCAGCGGTATCCATATTGAATGCAGCACTTACAATCCGGTGCTTAACGAGGAAAAGGATTTCACCGTCGTGCGTGATGCGCAGTTACTGGCATCACCGCGCTTTCGTTTTTTGCAGGACTATCCTGCGACGTTTTTACCGACCATTCACGCCCGTGCTATTGCCGGTGGTCCGGTAGCGCGTGCGACGTACGATAAATTCAAAGCGGAAATGCTGGCGGGTCTGGAGGCGCGAAAACCGTTCGACGGTTTGTATCTGGCGATGCACGGCGCGATGTATGTTGAAGGGCTGGAGGATGCCGAAGGTGACTGGATTGCCGCGGCGCGTAAAGCCGTCGGGCCGGATTGCCCGATCAGCGTCAGTTATGATCTGCACGGCAACGTGTCACAACGCATTATTGACGCCATTGATATGTTTTCGACCTACCGCACTGCGCCGCATATTGATGTGGAGGAAACCATGCGCCGTTCTGTCGCCATGCTGATAAAGCATCTGCAAACCGGCGTAAAACCGACGCTGCTGTGGGTGCCGGTACCGGTGGTGTTACCCGGTGAGCGCACCAGCACGGAAGATGAACCGGCAAAAAGTTTGTACGCCCGTTTGCCGGAAATGGATGAAGTTGACGGCGTGTGGGACAGCTCACTGATGGTGGGTTATGTGTGGGCGGATGAGCCGCGTGCGACGGCGGCGGTGATCATGACCGGCACCGACCGTACTGTGCTGGAGCAGCAGGCCACTCAACTGGCACAGGCTTACTGGGACGCACGGGAAGATTTTGTGTTTGGCTGCGAAACCGACACCGTTGAGGCCTGTGTGAAAAAAGCGATTGCCAGTGAAACGCGGCCGGTGGTACTGGCGGATTCCGGCGATAATCCGACAGGTGGCGGTGTCGGTGACCGCGCGGATGTGTTGCAGGAACTGATCAAACAGTATGCGCAGAATACCATTGTGGCCGGGATTGCTGATGCACCGGCAACCGATGCGGCATTCAATGCCGGTGTCGGGTCAATACTGACGCTGACACTTGGCGCGTCGCTCGATCATTCCAGCCCGCAGGTGAAAGGTGAATTTGAAGTCGTCTTCCTGCTTGACGCACTGGCACCGGCTGACCGTCAGGCCGTGCTGCGCATTGGCGGAATTGATGTGGTGGTGTCGGCGCGCCGCCGCCCGTATCACAACATCAGCGACTTTACCGTGCTGGAACTGGATCCGCATACCGCGGACATTGTTGTCGTGAAATCCGGCTATCTGTCACCGGAACTGGCACCGATTGCCAGCCCGAACCTGATGGCGCTGTCGAATGGCGTGGTCGATCAGTTTGTCGAACGCCTGCCACGCCATCGCAAACCGCGTAAAACGTTCCCGTTTGACCGTGACTTCAGCTACGTGCCGCAGGTGCAGCTTTCCTCCAGGAGCAAATGAAATGACCCCGACCACCGGACAACCGGAAAACCGTCAGCCCGTGCTGAGCGTGAAACATCTCACTACCTCGTTTCGCGGCGAAGACGACTGGCTGCCGGTGGTACGCGATTTGTCGTTTGATGTCTATCCCGGCGAAACGCTGGCGATCGTCGGCGAATCCGGTTCGGGAAAAAGCGTGACGTCGTTGTCGGTGATGCGCTTGCTGAAAGCACAAAGCAGCCGGATTGAGGGTGAAGTCTGGCTGAATCAGCGCAGTTTGCTGGCGCTTTCGGATAAGCAGATGCGTGATATTCGCGGCAATGACATGGCGATGATTTTCCAGGAGCCAATGACGTCGCTCAATCCTACATTCAGTATCGGCAGGCAAATCGCCGAAAGTCTCAAACGGCACCGGGGCATGTCATCTTCCGAAGCGCGGGCAGAAACTCTGCGGTTGCTGGAAAAAGTCCGTATTCCCAATGCAACCAAAAGGTTTGATGAATATCCCCATCAGTTTTCCGGCGGCATGCGCCAGCGCGTGATGATCGCCATGGCGCTAGCGCTGAAACCGAAATTATTGATTGCCGACGAACCCACGACCGCGCTGGATGTGACCATTCAGGGACAGATTCTGGATTTGATCAAGACGTTGCAGGAAGAAGAAGGGATGGCGGTGTTGTTTATCACGCACGATATGGGCGTGGTGGCGGAAATCGCTGACCGCACGCTGGTGATGTATCGTGGTGAAGCGGTGGAAAGCGGGGTGACGGAGGATATTTTCCATCGCCCGCAACATCCTTATACCCGTGCTTTGCTGGCCGCCGTGCCGAAACTCGGGTCGATGCAGGGGCGTGACTGGCCGTTGCGTTTTCCGCAAATCAATCTGCAAACCGGTGAGGCAAGCGTGCCGGGGGAAGTGGCAGGAACGGTCGCTTCGGGGCTGACGCCATTGCTCTCGGTGAAAAATCTCAGCGCACGTTTCCCGGTGTATGGCGGCATATTCAGCCGTCAGGTTGGTGCGGTACATGCGGTAGAAAACATCAGCTTTGATTTATTCCAGGGTGAAACGCTGTCGCTGGTGGGGGAATCCGGTTGCGGAAAATCCACTACCGGCCGCGCGGTAACGCGGCTGCTGAAACCACACAGCGGCGCGATTGATTTCGACGGTTTTGATGTGATGAATCTGGGCAAGCGCGATATTTTACAGATGCGGCAGCGTATTCAGATGATATTCCAGGATCCGTTTGCCAGCCTGAATCCGCGTATGCGTATTGGTGACGCGCTGATTGAACCGATGCTGCAACATAAACTGCATAACCGCAGCGATGCAAAAGAGAAAGCCGCGTCGTTACTGCAAAAGGTCGGATTGTCGCCGGACATGCTGCGCCGCTTTCCGCACGAGTTTTCCGGTGGTCAGCGCCAGCGGATTTGTATTGCACGCGCGCTGACGCTCGATCCGAAAGTGATTGTCGCGGATGAATCAGTCTCCGCGCTGGATGTGTCGGTGAAAGCGCAGGTGGTGAATTTGCTGCTCGATTTGCAGGAGAGCATGAATCTGTCATACCTGTTTATTTCGCATGATATGGCGGTGGTCGAGCGGGTGAGTCATCGCGTGGCGGTGATGTATCTCGGTGAGATTGTGGAGATTGGCCCGCGTGCGGCGATATTCGATAATCCCCAGCATGCCTATACGCGAAAACTGATGGCGTCAGTGCCGGTGCCGGATCCGTCGCGCAGAATGCTTAAGCGGCAAATGCAGGTCGATGAGCTGAAAAGCCCGGTGCGCGATAACGGCTATATTCCGCCGCAAAGGCAATATCAGGAAGTCTCAGCAGGGCATTTTGTTCAGGTTTGATAGTTAACTGTAAAGGGACTTTGTACAGAAGAGACTGAGTGGACAACTCGGGAAGATGGTGGTGGGGGAAGGATTCGAACCTTCGAAGTCGATGACGGCAGATTTACAGTCTGCTCCCTTTGGCCGCTCGGGAACCCCACCACAACTTTTGTGGCATTTACTACATACTTCTTGGCCAAAACCATCATGTGCTACATGGATGATTTTTGTCGCTGCAGCGGTTAGCTGCGAACGGGGCGCATAATACCAAATGATTCGAAGGTGTAAAGCGCTGAAAGCGATAATAAAGTTCGTTTGCGGATTTTTTGCGCTTAACGGTGCTTCTCTGAGCGAAAAGCACCGTCAGAAGGCGGATTACAGAATGACAGTGCGGTTGCCGTAAACAAAGACACGCTGCGCCAGCACGCGATATAAGGCACGGCTGAGCACGTTTTTCTCAACGTCGCGACCGGCGCGCATCATATCTTCCGCCGTATAAGTATGATCGACGTTAATCACGTCCTGCATGATGATCGGACCTTCATCCAGGTTGTCATTCACGTAGTGCGCGGTGGCACCAATCAGTTTCACGCCGCGCTCATACGCCTGATGATACGGGCGGGCGCCAATAAATGCCGGCAGGAATGAGTGGTGAATGTTGATCACCTGATGCGGATAATGCTGCACAAAACCCGGCGTCAGCACGCGCATGTATTTAGCCAGCACCACATAATCAGGCTGATACTGGTCGATTTGCGCAATCATTGCGCTGTCGTGCTGTTCGCGGGTCAGGCCGTCATGACTGACCAGATGGAACGGAATATCAAAACGCTCGACCAGCGTTTGCAGCGTGTCGTGATTACCGATCACCGCAGCGATTTCGACATCTAAACCGCCGTAAGCCGCTTTCATCAGCAGATCGCCCAGACAATGGGCTTCTTTGGTGACCAAAATAACAATGCGGCGGCGTCCGGTGCTGTTGAGTTCGCGCACGGAACCCGCAGGCAGCGCGCTGTCAAGATCGGCCAGCAGCGTGGTGTCGTTGAAAATCCCTTCCAGCTCGGTACGCATAAAGAAGCGTCCGGTGCGGTGATCGACGAATTCGTTGTTTTGCACGATATTAAGTTCGTGCTTGTAGCAAATATTGGTAATTTTGGCGATCAGACCTTTTGCGTCAGGGCAAATGGTGCGTAGTACCTTGGTTTGTACGTTCTGTTGCGGCATGAGGTTGTGGATCCTGTCCAAGACTTAAAATAGTACGGTTGAATTATTTACCGCAGCACTTCTTATATTTTTTACCCGATCCGCACGGGCAGGCGTCATTGCGTCCTGTCTGCGGTTTAATTCCGTCGATATAGTACCAGCGTTCGTTCAAACGAAGAAATCGTGAACGCTCATGGATCAGATGAATATGTTCGTCGCCGGTTTCGGTAAATCGTGCAGCAAACTCAACGAAACCTTCATCAGCATTGCGTCCCTCTGACTGAGCGATCACCTGTAAACCTTGCCAGTGCGTACTGGTAAAGCCTTCCTGTAAACTTTCACGCCAGCGCCCGGGTTGACAATCCGGATGCCAGGTGGCGATCAGATAACTCGCATTTTTCAGGACGTAGGCGGTGTAGCGCGAGCGCATCAGCGCAGACGGTGTCGGCGCCACCTTACACTCAGCGATGTATGGCTGGCAGCACTCTTCGAAAGAAAGGTTGCTGCAGCATGGGCAAAGTTCTGACACGGAAACTCCTGAATTGCAGGGCTTATAAATTTAACAACGCAGGTTGCGCTATTGAATGCACCAAACCGATATGTTACCTAACAAACTCGCCGGGTGACAACGCGCTTGCCCGTTGATTCTAATGCTATGCGCAATATAAGGTCATCAGATGAGCAGAAAAGTCACCATTGGTCTTGCCCTTGGCTCGGGAGCCGCGAAAGGGTGGGCACACATTGGCGTGATTAATGCCCTGAAGGAAATGGATATCGACGTTGATGTCGTCGCCGGTTGTTCGGTTGGCGCACTGGTCGGCGCGGCCTACGCCAGTAACAGATTGCCTGCAATAGAAAGCTGGGTTCGCTCGTTCAGTTACTGGGATGTGCTGCGACTGATGGACTTTTCGTGGAAGCGCGGAGGATTGCTGCGTGGAGAGCGTGTGTTCAATGCCGTGGGGCAGTTGATCCGCATTGATGAGTTTGAAAAGTGCTCGAAGAAGTTTGGCGCAGTCGCCACCAATCTGAGTACCGGTCGCGAATTGTGGCTGACAAAAGGGGACTTGCATGAGGCTATCCGCGCCTCGTGCAGTATGCCCGGCCTGCTGGCACCGGTCTGGCACAACGGTTACTGGCTGGTTGATGGGGCGGTGGTGAATCCGGTGCCCATTTCGCTGACTCGTGCACTTGGCGCTGATATCGTTATCGCCGTTGATCTCCAGCACGACGCGCATCTGATGCAGCAGGATTTGCTGACGGTACAACCGACCGGCGAAGCACTGGATACTGAGAAAGAAGTGAGCTGGCGTGACAGAATACGTCAGCGTTTAACCCGTCCAAATGCCAGAAAACCCAACGTCAGCCCCTCGGCGATGGAAATTATGTCAACGTCCATTCAGGTGCTGGAAAACCGCCTCAAACGTAATCGCATGGCAGGCGACCCGCCGGATGTGTTGATCCAGCCTTATTGCCCGCAAATTTCGACGCTGGACTTCCATCGGGCAGAAGAAGCGATCGAGGCAGGCCGTCTTGCCGTTGAAAAACAGAGAGAGCAATTGCTACCCCTGATTAAAAATAGACAGTTCTGAATGGCTTAAAATGTGTTTGGCCTAATCTGACAATTCTGCCAAGCAAAAACAGGCTTTATGAGCCACTATTAGAATAAGAAATTCTGGGGGACCCTGATGGACAAGCCACTTACAAGCAAGCATATTCTCATCGTTGAAGACGAAGCCGTCTTCCGATCCATACTTGCTGGCTATGTAAGTTCCCTCGGTGCGACATTTACGGAAGCCGAAAATGGCCTTGAGGCTTTGTCTCTGGTCGAAGATTACCCGCCTGACCTGATTCTCTGCGATTTGGCGATGCCTGAGATGGGCGGGATGGAGTTCGTCGAAAACCTGCGATTACAGGGAAATAAAATCCCTGTTCTGGTGATTTCCGCCACGGATAAAATGACCGACGTTGCATCAATGCTGCGACTCGGCGTGGAAGACGTTCTTCTCAAACCGATCAGCGATCTCAACCGGTTACGCGAAGCGCTGCTTTCGTCTTTATACCCGAAGCTTTTTTCATCACAGGCGATGGAGGAAAGTTCGCTGGTTCAGGACTGGGAGGCGCTGTGCCGCAACCCTAATGAAGCGCAGCGTTTGTTGCAGGAATTACAGCCACCGGTTCAGCAGAGGCTGGCGCATTGCCGCATCAACTACCGGCAACTGACATCAGCGGAAAGTCCGGGACTGGTGCTGGATATCGCCGCGCTTTCCTCCAAAGATCTCGGTTTCTATTGTCTGGACGTGACCCGTGCCAACGAAAATGGCGTACTGGCGGCGTTATTGTTGCGTGCTATTTTTAACAGCTTATTACGTGAGCACTTAAGTAATCAGCATCAGCGGTTGCCACAAATGTCGACGCTGCTTAAACAGGTCAACCATTTATTCAAGCAGGCAAATCTCGAAGGACAATTCCCGTTGCTGCTTGGTTATTATCATGCCGGGTATAAGAATCTCATTCTGGTTTCTGCGGGATTACATGCCAACGTGAATACCGGCACCAATATGATTCAGCTCAGCAATGGTGTGCCGCTCGGCACCACTGGCGCAACATACTCCAATCAAATCAGTCAGAAATGTGATGCCTGGCAATGTCAGGTCTGGGGTTCGGGTGGTCGTCTGAGATTAATGCTGTCTGTTGATTGAGCAAATTTATTACTATTGATAATAATTTATTAATAATCCTGAGCATTTTTCCCACACGTTTTTTTGTCTTCCCACTTTATTTCAATCTTCTAAGATGTATCTCAATGCAAAATATGCCTTTGCAGGCGCACTTGCGGCTGAAACTGGTATAATCCGTTCCGGTAAATTTGGCTGTCTATTTTACATTGTTTAAAATAACAAATAGGAATTCGCTGATGAAAGTAACAGTTTTTGGTATCGGTTACGTCGGACTTGTTCAGGCGGCGGTTCTTGCTGAAGTTGGGCATGAAGTTTTGTGTATCGATGTAGATGCAAAGAAAGTAGAAAACCTGAAAAACGGGCAGATCCCAATTTTTGAACCGGGCCTGACGCCGCTGGTTCAGAGCAACTATGAAGCAGGGCGCTTGCTTTTCAGTACCAATGCGGCTGACGGTGTAGCGCATGCAACGGTACAATTTATCGCGGTGGGTACTCCACCGGATGAAGACGGTTCCGCTGATCTGAAATATGTGACTGCCGTGGCGCGTACGATTGCTGAGTACATGACCGAACCCAAAGTGGTCATTGATAAATCCACCGTTCCGGTCGGTACTGCGGACAAGGTCCGTGCAGTAATGACCGAGAAACTCAAAGAACGTGGTGCAGATATCAACTTTGATGTGGTATCAAACCCTGAATTCCTCAAAGAAGGTGCAGCAGTCGCAGACTGTATGCGACCTGAACGTATTGTCATCGGTACTGATAACCCGGATGCTATTGATCCGATCCGTGAACTTTACGAACCTTTCAATCGTAATCACGATCGTATGATCCTGATGGATATCCGCAGTGCAGAGCTGACCAAATATGCCGCTAACTGTATGCTGGCGACCAAAATCAGTTTCATGAATGAAATGTCTAATCTGGCAGAAATGCTCGGTGCGGATATCGAGAAAGTCCGCCAGGGTATCGGTTCTGATTCACGCATTGGCTACCACTTTATCTACCCTGGCTGCGGCTACGGCGGTTCGTGTTTCCCTAAAGACGTCCAGGCGTTGATCCGTACTGCTGAGCATATTGGCTATCAGCCTAAATTGTTGCAGGCGGTAGAACAGGTCAATTACCAGCAAAAATATAAATTGCCTGCTTTCATTCAGCGCCATTTTGGCGATGACCTGAAAGGGAAAACCTTTGCACTGTGGGGGCTGTCATTTAAGCCTAATACCGATGATATGCGTGAAGCATCGAGTCGCGTATTAATGGAACAACTCTGGGCTGCAGGCGCGAAAATCAAAGCCTATGATCCTGAAGCGATGAATGAAACGCAGCGGATCTATGGTCACCGTGATGATCTGGAATTGATGGGCACCAAAGAAGCGGCATTGCACAATGCTGATGCGTTGATTATTTGTACGGAGTGGCAGAATTTCCGTGCCCCTGATTTTGATGTGATCAAAAAAGCATTAAAAGAGCCGGTTATCTTTGATGGTCGTAATTTATTCGATCCTGAACGTTTGGAGAAACGCGGATTTACTTACTACGGCATAGGTCGTGGCGCATCAATCAATCCGGTTCTGTAAGGAGTTTTCATGAAATATCTGGTCACTGGCGCAGCGGGCTTTATTGGGTTCTATGTGTCACAACGTTTGTTGGCTGCGGGTCATTCCGTTATCGGCATTGATAATCTGAATGACTACTATGACGTCAATCTGAAACTTGCCCGCCTTGCTCAGCTGGAAAATAAAGTCGGCTTTGAATTTATTAAGCTGGATTTAGCTGATCGTGAGGGTATGGCCGCATTGTTTGCGGAACAGCGTTTTGAACGGGTTATCCATTTAGCCGCGCAGGCGGGTGTCCGATATTCAATCGAAAATCCTCTGGCTTATGCGGATGCCAACCTCATAGGATTTGTTAATGTTCTGGAAGGTTGTCGTCATAATAAAGTCGGACATTTGCTTTATGCCTCTTCCAGTTCAGTTTATGGACTGAACAAAAAACAGCCTTTTTCAACGGATGATTCTGTGGATCATCCTGTTTCGCTGTATGCCGCAACGAAAAAGGCTAATGAATTAATGGCTCACACTTATTCACATCTTTATAAGATCCCTACGACCGGATTACGTTTCTTCACCGTATATGGCCCGTGGGGACGCCCGGACATGGCATTGTTTAAGTTCACCAAAGCAATACTTGCCGGGCAGAATATCGATGTTTATAACCATGGCGAAATGCGTCGTGATTTTACTTATATCGATGATATCGCCGAAGCCATTGTTCGTTTACAGGATGTTATTCCACAATCTGATCCGGACTGGACTGTAGAAGGTGGCTCTCCTGCCAGCAGTTCTGCACCTTATAGTGTTTATAATATTGGCAACAGCAACCCCGTGAAACTGATGACGTATATCAGTGCGCTGGAGAAGGCGTTGGGAATGGTTGCGGGTAAGAATATGCTGCCAATGCAGCCAGGCGATGTACACGAGACCAGCGCAGACACATCACCGCTGGCTAAGGCGATTGACTTCAAGCCTGAGACACCTGTAGAGCAAGGCGTACAGCGCTTTGTGGACTGGTATCGCGACTTTTATCAGGTTTGATTTTGTATTTCTTGCTAAAGGCTGCTGACGCAGCCTTTTTTTATGGAATCAGTTAAATCTTATAGATGTTTATTGAACAGGTTGTATCAATCTGTTTTATCAGTTTTGTATTTTCGGTACGCCTGTTACAGCGTAATAAAAACAAAAAGCCCATCAGAGTGATGGGCTTTTTAGCATTAACAGTAACGTTAATGAGGGCAATTACAGCAGGAAATCGTCCAGTGATTTACCTTGCTCTTCGATTGCTTTCTTGATTATAGCTGGAGTACGACCCTGGCCAGTCCAGGTTTTGTTTTCGCCGTTTTCATCAACGTATTTGTATTTAGCCGGGCGTGCTGCACGTTTTGCTTTACCGGTCGCTTTAGTCGCAGCCATTGTCTGCAGCAATTCATTAGGATCAATACCGTCCGCAATCAGCATTTCGCGGTATTGTTGCAGTTTACGGGTGCGCTCTTCAATCTCAGCAGCTGCCTGAGAATCTTCTTCGCGACGCTCGTTCACAACAACTTCTAATTTTTCCAGCATCTCTTCCAGAGTTTCCAGAGTGCATTCTCTTGCTTGCGCACGCAGAGTACGGATGTTGTTCAGAATCTTTAATGCTTCGCTCATTATACTAGTCTCAAATTATATTGGTGGGGGGCGTTTGGCTAATAATAGAATGCTCTTCTGTATTCTGCAATAGCGAATTTGTTTGCTTGACCTTAATTTACGCATTTAAAGCAAATAATGTTTATCCGCAGAGAAATATAGCCAGGTCGCTTAGCGCTATTAATCTGGGGATGATAACCCTAATTTCAATCCTCTGTTGAGGATTGTTGATGCTTTGTGTAAGTGTTTTTTTAAGTCAGCGAGAGTTCACAAAATTAAAGGATCCGTGAAGTCATGTAATGTAAGGATATGGAAAGGCTTGAGAGATGAAGCACAAGATCAGAAAAATGATTCTTTGCCGGTAGCATTTCAATTGTCTTTTTTAATGTATAGACAAACTCTTACTCTGCAATGCAGACATATAAACTGCGCTTTCATTGCGGGTATTCTGCCGTGTCAGCAGGCCATAATTATCTCATGTCGTATAATTTTTATTGTAAGCCTCTGTGATTTCTTTACCGGGAATGAATGCCCGCCCGTGCCAGATATCAGTGCCACTCTCCGGTTGTTATAGTCTGCCAGGCATGTGATACAATACATGCCGAAAATTTATGCCATCCATTACTTTATGGGATCACTTCTTTATGGCTCAGCTTTATTTCTATTACTCGGCGATGAATGCCGGTAAGTCCACCTCGTTGCTGCAATCTTCATATAATTATCAAGAACGTGGTATGCGCACGCTGGTGTTAACAGCAGAACTCGATAACCGGTATGGTCAGGGTAAAGTCAGTTCGCGAATCGGCTTGTCGTCTCCTGCAGAGCTTTACAACACAGAGACAGAACTCTTCAATCTGGTGGCTCAGGAGAACCGCACACAGCGTTTGAGTTGCGTTCTGATTGATGAGTGCCAGTTTCTCACCAAAGCTCAGGTATCGCAGCTGACGGACGTTGTGGACGATCTGGATGTGCCTGTACTTTGCTATGGTCTGAGAACGGATTTTCGTGGAGAACTTTTTGAGGGCAGTGAATATCTGCTGGCCTGGGCGGATAAACTGGTTGAGCTTAAAACCATCTGCCATTGTGGTCGCAAAGCTAACCGCAACCTGAGACTGGATGAGAACGGTAACGCCTTACATGATGGCGCACAGGTCGTTATTGGCGGTGATGAAAGTTATGTTTCGGTCTGCCGTAAGCATTACAAAGAAGCGATGGCTGCGTTTGATGGCAGGGATGAAAGTAAGACTCTCTAAGTCATGAGCGCTGACTAAGTTCGACGAGCCAGAGTTGAATGATAAATCGCGAATTCGGACCATAAAAAAACCCGCTTTTCAGCGGGTTTTTTACTATCAGTATCTCAGCAGATTATTTTTTGCTGGTTTTCTTTTCAGCTTTTGGCGCAGGAGCAGCAACTTCTTCTGCTACGTCTTCACTGTATTCACGGCCGTAGTAAGTATCCATCAGAATCTGTTTCAATTCGGCGATCAGCGGGTAACGTGGGTTAGCACCGGTACACTGGTCATCAAACGCATCTTCAGATAGTTTGTCTACTTTAGCCAGGAAGTCCGCTTCCTGAACGCCAGCTTCACGAATAGAGGTTGGGATACCCAGTTCCGCTTTGATTTCATCCAACCAGGTCAGCAGTTTCTGGATTTTCTGTGCAGTACGGTCACCAGGAGCGCCCAGACCTAAATGGTCTGCAATTTCTGCGTAACGACGACGCGCTTGCGGACGGTCATACTGACTGAAAGCCGTCTGTTTCGTTGGGTTATCGTTGGCGTTATAACGGATAACGTTTGAAATCAGCATGGCGTTAGCCAGACCGTGCGGAATGTGGAACTCTGAACCCAGTTTGTGGGCCATTGAGTGACAAACCCCAAGGAAGGCGTTAGCAAACGCGATACCCGCGATAGTCGCCGCATTGTGAACACGTTCACGGGCAACCGGGTTTTTAGCGCCATCTTTGTAGCTGGCTGGCAGGTTTTCTTTCAGCAGTTTCAGTGCCTGCAGAGCCTGACCGTCGGAGTATTCGTTCGCCAGTACAGAAACATAAGCTTCCAGTGCGTGAGTGACGGCATCCAGACCACCGAAGGCACACAGTGATTTCGGCATGTTCATGACAAGATTGGCGTCAACGATAGCCATGTCAGGTGTCAGAGCATAGTCAGCCAGTGGGTATTTCTGGCCAGTCGCATCGTCAGTAACAACGGCAAATGGTGTAACTTCTGAACCAGTACCGGAAGTGGTCGTGACGGCGATCATTTTCGCTTTTACGCCCATTTTCGGGAATTTGTAGATACGTTTACGGATATCCATAAAACGCAGCGCCAAATCTTCGAACTGAGTATTCGGGTGTTCATACAGAACCCACATAATCTTCGCAGCATCCATTGGTGAACCACCACCCAGCGCGATGATAACGTCTGGTTTGAAGGAGTTCATCTGCTCAGCACCTTTACGAACAATGCTCAGCGTCGGGTCAGCTTCAACTTCGAAGAATACTTCAGTTTCAATACCATGACCTTTCAGAACGCTGGTGATCTGATCGGCATAGCCGTTATTGAACAGGAAGCGGTCAGTTACGATGAAGGCGCGTTTTGCTCCATCAGTCGCCACTTCTTCCAGTGCGATTGGCAGTGAGCCACGACGGAAGTAGATAGATTTAGGAAGTTTATGCCACAACATGTTTTCTGCTCGCTTCGCTACAGTTTTCTTGTTGATCAAGTGTTTAGGACCGACGTTTTCAGAGATGGAGTTACCACCCCAGGAACCGCAACCCAGCGTCAGAGACGGAGCAAGTTTGAAGTTGTACAGGTCACCGATACCACCCTGTGAAGCCGGGGTGTTGATCAGAATACGTGCGGTTTTCATTTTGTTGCCAAAATAATTCACACGTTCTGGTTGGTTGTCCTGGTCTGTATACAGGCAAGAGGTATGGCCGATACCGCCCATTTCTACCAGTTTCTCTGCTTTAGCGACGGCGTCTTCGAAATTCTTAGCGCGGTACATAGCGAGGGTAGGGGACAGTTTTTCATGCGCAAACGGTTCAGATTCGTCAACAATGGTGACTTCACCGATGAGCACTTTAGTATTCGCAGGCACTTTAATGCCAGCCATTTCAGCAATTTTCACTGCTGGCTGACCTACGATAGCGGCGTTGAGGCCGCCATTTTTCAGAATGATATCTGAAACGGCTTTGAGTTCTTTACCCTGCAGCATGTAGCCGCCGTGAGAAGCGAAACGTTCACGGACTGCATTATAAGCTGAATCAACCACGATGATGGACTGCTCAGAGGCACAGATGACACCGTTATCGAAGGTTTTAGACATCAGGACGGAAGCAACAACACGTTTGATATCTGCGGTTTCATCAACAACGACTGGTGTATTACCTGCACCCACGCCGATTGCTGGTTTACCGGAGCTATAAGCTGCTTTAACCATGCCCGGACCACCTGTTGCCAGAATCAGGTTCAGATCCGGGTGGTGCATCAGTTGGTTGGAAAGCTCTACG
>NZ_JYDF01000156.1:0-31916 GCF_003263525.1 Rahnella sp. NRRL B-41462
GTCGCCACCGGCGGTTTCAGTGCTAACCGCGAGATGGTGGTGAAATATCGCCCGGAACTGGATGGTTTTGTGACCACCAACCATGCGGGTGCGACCGGCAGCGGGATTGCCTTGCTAGAGAAACTGGGCGCGGACACGGTGGATATGGGTGAAATCCAGATCCACCCGACGGTGGAACAGACCACGTCTTATCTGATTTCCGAAGCCATTCGCGGCGGCGGCGCGATCCTGATCAGCCAGGCCGGAAAGCGTTTCTATAACGAGATGGAAACCCGCGATAAAGTCTCGGCTGAAATCATCGCCTTACCGGAGAAAAGTGCGTGGGTGATCTTCGATGAACAGGTGCGGTCGAATAACAGAGCGGCTGACGAGTATATCGCCAAAGGCTTTGTGATAAGCGCGCCAACGCCGGAGAAACTGGCAGTAAAACTCAATATGGATCCTCACACGTTGTCGGAAACCCTGCTGCGCTACAATCTGTTTGTGGTGGAGAAAAAGGACGAAGACTTTGGCCGTACCACTGCGCTGCGCCATCCGCTCAATCAGGGGCCGTTCTTTGCTATCCGCATCGCGCCGGGCGTGCATCACACCATGGGCGGTGTGACCATCAGCCCGGATACCGCCGTGCTTGATGTGCAAAAACAGGTGATCACCGGTGCCTGGGCCGCAGGCGAAGTGGTCGGCGGCATCCATGGCGCAAACCGCATCGGCGGTAACGCTGTCGCCGATATCATTATCTTCGGCATTCTCGCCGGTAAGAATGCGGCGGCGCTGGCGAAGCGGTAAACGACAGAAGGTTAATGCTTTAAAATGAAAAACCCACGTGTGAGCGTGGGTTTTTTTATGGGGAACGGATGCCTCAGCCGAAAGCCTCCCGCACCGCCTGAATAAAACTGCGGATCTTCACGGTCTGTCGCAGACCGGCGGGTGTGAGGATATGCATGGGTCTTGACGGCCCGTCGTAATCAGGCAATACCTGCACCAGTCGTCCGGCGTTGATCTCCTCGCGCAGCACATCTTCCGGCCCCAGCGTCACGCCATATCCGCTGACGGCAGCATGCAGCAGTGCGCGCCAGTCATTCGAGCGCAGACGGCCCTGCGGATGGATTTCCTGCATTCTGCCTTCCTGGTAAAATTGCCAGCGGCAGGGGGCCTGTGGCGACCAGATTCCGTAAACCAGACAGGAATGCGTCGCCAGTTCCGCCGGGGTTTCCGGTGCGCCATTTTGTGCAAGATAGCCCGGCGAGGCACAGGCAATCAGCCGGTATGGCTGCAGCGGATAAGCAATCATCTGGCTGTCACTCAGTTCGCCAATGCGCAGGATCACCTCATAGCCTTCCTCGACCGGATCGACCATGCGGTCGCTGAGCGTCAGTTCAATCTGCGTCTCCGGATACTGCGCCAGATAATGCGTAATGAAAGGTGCCAGTGACGACGTGCCGAAGGTGACCGGCGCATTCACCCGTAACGTGCCGGAAGGTGTGACTTTCATCTCCAGCGCGATAGCATCCGCTGCCTCGGCCTCTGAAAGCACGATTTTACAGCGCTCATAATAACTGCGCCCGATGTCTGTCAGGTGCTGACGCCGCGTCGTGCGGTTGATCAGTGCCGTCCCCAGCCGCGATTCCAGCCGGGCGATATGTTTGGCCACCATCTGCGGGGAAATGCGCAACGCTTCTGCTGCTGCCGCGAAAGAACCCAGATCAGCGGTTCTGACGAACACGTTCATGCTGGTTAAGCGATCCATGATTCCCTCTTGTTTGTTGTTTGTTTATGTCTGTGGTGGCGATTTATCAATGTTCAGTGTGGAATTATTCTTACCCTATCGACAACAAAATGAAAGGTAAGAATCATGAAAATAGGCATTTTGGGTGCAGGGTTCGTAGGCAGGGCGGTGGCAAAACTGGCGATCAAAGCCGGACATCAGGTGATGCTGAGTAATTCTCGCGGTCCTCAGACGTTGTTCAGCCTGAAGCCGATGATCGGTTGCGAAATCGGTACCGCGACGCAAGCGGCTGCTTTTGGCGATATCGTGGTGATTGCCGTGCCACTGACGGCTATCGGACAACTGCCCGTGGCGGAGATTGCCGGAAAACCGGTCATCGATGCCGTAAATTATTACCCTGAACGTGACGGTCAGGTGGCAGAACTGGACGATCAGACAACGACTACCAGCGAATATCTCGCGGGCTTCCTGCCGCATTCAGAAATCACCAAAGCATTCAATGCGATTCAGATGACCGATCTCGAAAACGACGGTTTACCCGCTGGCGACCCGCAACGTCGCGCTCTGCCCGTAGCCGGTGATGATGCGGAAACGAAAAAGGCGGTGATCGCGCTGTATGACGCCTTTGGTTTTGACGCCGTCGATGCCGGCGCTCTTTCCGAAGGCTGGCGCTTCCAGCGCGGCATGCCGTCTTATTGTGTGCGGATGACCGAAAGTGAATTACGGGCGGCGCTGGAAGGCGCAGTAAGGCCGGAACCTGCGAGAAGATAAATGGGTGGTTTTATCCCTCTGAAATTTTAAATGTGCTTAGGCTTAGATAACGTTTAAAACCCCCACCCAACTTCCCCCTTCACCGGGGGAAGCGTTGATCAAGCCATCAGCGAGCTTGGCTTTTCTTCTGCCTTTAAACCCCCTCCGGCACCCACGCGCCCTGCAATTTCACCTGCGGGAAGCCTGCGGTCAGAATGCGCAATTCGGCATCGCGCGGAGTGTTGTCGCCCTGGCCCTGAATGCTGACGATGTCCTGCGGGCAGGCGGAGAAGGCGACGTAGCAGTCCATTTCGGCGCGCAGGATAATGTAGTCGCCAGGACGCGTCACCACCGGTAAGGTTTTCAGGGTACGGCCATCCGGCTGAACCTGAATGTTCATGAAGATGTTGAACGAGGCCAGATTGCCGTGCGGCAGTGTTACGCCCAGTTCCGCCATGCCTTCAAACAGGTTGTCGTGGCAGTTGCGGTGCGGTTCGGTGCAGCCGAGTAACTCGTAACGACGCGCATCGCACGCGGCCATAAAGGTGTCGTGCACGCCGGGTGAGGTGTCGGCGACCAGCGTCAGAATCGGGTGGCGCTGGCTGGTGATAAAGCTGTCACCGATCTGTGGATTCAGCCGCTGGTTCCAGACACGGGTGGCTTCCATACACATATATTCACTGACGTCTTCGGCGTTATACGCCCAGCAATCCACCACCTGGGTGCCGTACAAATTCACCACCTGCACGGCTTCGCCTTTCGCCAGACGCACGGCTTTACCGTGGCGGGCGGCAATCAACTGGATGTCACGATGCTCAAATTCAGCCGACATTTTTTTCTCCTGATTAATGTTGCATGCTGCGACGGTAGCGCGTCATGCGAAATTCAATATGGCGCGCCAGCCAGTCAATCAGACTGTTCAGCACCCAGTAACACAGCGCGACCGTGAGATAAATCTCCAGCGGCGCGTAAGTCTCAGAAATCGCCTGTCTGGCGGCGTACATAAACTCCTGCACCGATACAATCGACAGCAGGGCGGAGTCTTTAATCAGGCCGATCATCAGCCCGACCAGTGGCGATAACATCTGCGGCAGCGTTTGTGGCAACACCACGTCGCGAAGTTGTTCCGTGCGGCTCAGCCCTAAAACACGACAGGCTTCCCACTGGCCGCGCGGTAACATCTCAATCGCCGAGCGTACGACCTGCGCGATATACGGCGCGTAATATAACGTCAGTGCCAGCACGCCGACCTGCGGCGAGGTAAAGGTGATGTCGTATTTCGGCAGGACGAAATAGAGCAGATAAATAACGATCAGCAGCGGAAGCGCCAGCGTCAGGCTGGTGTAAAGATGCAGCAACCGTTGCCAGAATGGCGGGGCACGCATCAGCGCGACGGCCATCAGCGTGCCCCATAACAGCGAGCAGATCGCCGCAATGGCACAGAGTTTTAACGTGGCAATCATGCCTGCGCCGAGCGACGGTAATGCGGTAAGAATTGCCTGCCAGTCCATTACGCCATCCTCCGCTTGGCTTCCAGATGCCGTACCGCGCTGATCAGCGGCAGGGCGATCAGCAGATACCCGGCTGACACCAGCAACAGCACCTGAGTGGCGTCGTAAGTGCGGGCGATAACGATTTGTCCGGCATAGGTCAGTTCGGTCAGCGCCACCACGGACGCCAGCGGCGTAGTTTTCAGCAAAATCGTAAACTCGTTCACCAGCATCGGCAGGCTGGCGCGGATCACCTGCGGGTTGATCACATACCACCACGTCAGCCAGCGGTTCAGCCCCAGCGTGCGCGCCGCTTCACGTTGTCCGCGGGTCACCAGACTCTGATTAACCCGCAAGATTTCCGCGACGTACGCCCCGCTGTTCAGGCCAATCGCCAGCACCGCCGCCAGCATTGGCTGACCGCCGAGGCCGAGACGCGGCAGGGTGAAGAACACCACAAAGAGCTGCACGATAGCCGGTGTGCCACGCATCAGGCTGACATACAACCGCCCGGTGACGCGCCACAGCCAGGCATTGCGTAGCTGGATAAAGCAGATGATTTGCCCGCACACCAGGCTCAGCAGCGCTGCCAGTAAGGTAAGTGTCAGCGTCATCAGCAGGCCATGGCCTAATTCGGGAAGTGCTGCAATCACCTGGTCATCCAGCCCCAACATGCGTTATTCCTCGTCAAATGCTGACAGATTTTCCGCGACCGAAAGCTTCAGCGGCGCGGGTTTATCGTTGCCTTCAATACCGGTGCAGCAGGCAGAAACCACAAAGACGGTATCGGCCACCACGCGACAGGTAATGCTGTCGCCCGGCTGCGTGCGGTTGGTTTCCGGCAAAATATCACCTTCTCGCGTCAGCCGGACGTGCATGAACAGATTGATGGGATCCGGCAGTTTCGGCACATTCATGCCCAGCCGTGCCAGTTCACTTTTTACCGACTCAATGCAGCCATCCCCCTGATAACCACGCTCAGCCAGCCATGCGGTGGTCGAACCCGGCAGCAGCAGGTCGTGGCGTTTTACGCTGTCCTTGCCCAGTACCATTACCGGACGACGGCGGTTATTCACCAGACGCATCCCAGAACCCAGCAGATAGCTGTTGCTGAATACGCGGGTGTGATGAACCGACAGCCAGACAGCAGGGTCGCTCAGGCTGAAGCCAAACAGTGAGGCCACCGCACCTTCGCCCGCTGCCGTGATGCGCAACAGTTGCCCGCGCAGCACGCGAATGGAGCCCGTCTCACCGGCTTTGATATCCACCGGCCCGGCCAGCGGATGGACTTCACTTTCGGCCCAGGCCTCACGCATTAACAGCATGCTGAATCTCCCCGTGGTAATGATTGCTGACCTGAATATCAACCGGCGTGACCTGCAAACCGTTGCCGGGAATGATGTCCTGCGGGCAGGACGACACTGCGCAAATCAGGTCACACAGCGCTTCAAAGACAATACAGTCACCGGCTTTACTGTTCGGGTCAGTGACTTCCATGCGGCCATCGGCGGTGACCGGCCCGTTCTGGAACAGGTTGAACGGTTCCGGCAGGCTGAAATAGGTCACGCCGCGTGCCTTCATGCCCTCAAGCAGGTTATCGACGCAGTTGCGATGGCCTTCAACACCGAAATCGATACTGAAACGCGTGCGGTCGCAGGCCGGAACATTGGCGTCATGAATACCAATGGTGTCGGCGATGATGCGCAACATCGGGCGGTTTTCACTCGACCACAGCGCATCTCCGGGTTTGAAGAACAGCGAGCGCAGATGCTGACGCGTATGCACCGGCGACAGTTTTTCATTCAGATCAGCGGCATTCACGGCCACAAAATCGGCGGCCTGCTGACCTTCGGCATCAATGACGGTAATAAATTGCCCTTTGTTCACGGTAAAGGTTTTGCCGTGACCGGCGGGCACCGTCAGCAGGGATTGGCACATAACTTACTCCTGAGGAATGAAATCGCTGGCGGGCACGGTAAAGGTGGTGCCGAGATACTGTTTTTGCAGCGTGGTGAGTTCGCCGTCTTTCTGCATCGCCAAAATATGATCGCTGATGGCTTTGTTCAGGCGGGTGTCGTCTTTACGTGTTGCCCACGCCATCCACTGTGACGGGCCAGCTTCGCCAACCTGAGCCACTTTGTTCGGGTATTTTTTAACGATCGGCGCGAGCACCGAAATGTCGTCAAACACGAAATCGGCGCGTTTAGTCATCAGCGTGCTGACGGTCTGATCCAGCGTATCCACGCTGATGATGGTGATCGGCTTCTTGCCTTCTTTGGTCAGCGTTTCGTTAAAGCCCTTGAGCAACTGTTCCGGCACGCTGGCGCTTTTCACGGCTCCGCTCAGACCAGACAACTGTTCCGGCGACAACGTTTTGCCGCTGAATTTTTTCACATCGGCCTCGCGCACCAGCACACCATTGACGGTTTTGCTGTAAGGCACCGTGAACAGCACTTTTTTGGCGCGTTCGGCGGTGACGTTAAGAGAAGAACCTTCGGCATTGAATGAGCCGGAGATCAGGCCGGGCAGAATGCCGCTGAACGCGGTTTTCTGAAACTCCAGTTTCACGCCGAGGTCTTTGGCGAAAGATTGCATGATCGCCACGCTGTAGCCGGTGATCTCGCCTTTATCGTTGGTGAATTCATAAGGCGGGAAGGTCGGGTCGATGCCGACGGTGATTTTACCGCTGCTTTTGATGTCTGACAGGGTGTCAGCTTGTACGGTGCCAGCCGCGCCAGCAGTGATTAAAGCGGCGATCAGCAATGCTATTTTTTTCATTATGGTGATTCCCTGGTGTTGGTGAAATGTCACTGACCACAGAGCAGTTTCCATGCCACTTTTTTAATCAGTCGCAGCCTGAATATGACGGGAAACATTTTTTTCTTCCATAATCAATAAGAAACAAATGTTTCTTATTTTAATATTTATATTTCTCAGGTTTCATCAGGAGGCGTGAAAAAGCGGCGGAAAGATCCGCCGCTGCACTGATTTGGGGATAAGTGTTCAGCCGTTGCGCCAGTGCGGCGCATTACTCCAGTTCTTCGAGGCTCTGGTGCAGGGTTTCGATGGTGGCGAGATGGTAGCTGCCGGTTTTACCCATGCGACGGGCGACCAGTGAACAGAGCAGGTTACAGACGCCGGAAAGCGCCACGGTGCTGTCGAAAATCAGATTAACGTCGGTATGACAGCGCAAGACCCAGTTGGCATATTTCGCCGGTTTACCCGCCAGCACATCGGAGATATACAGCATCGGCACCTGCATGTCAGCCAGGGCACTCATGGCGGTTTCCAGTGCAGGCATACGGCGGCGCAGCCCGACGCAGATCACCACATCCTGCGGGCCAAGCGCTGCCAGATGTTCTGCCAGCGAATCACCGGCGCGCGGCAGCAGGCGTACGTCGGGGTGAACGTGGATCAGGTCGCGGTAAATCAGCATGGCGATGGTCTGACTGTGACGCCAGCCCATCACCACCACACGCTTCGCGTTGGCAATGGCCTCCACGCAGGCTTCAAGCTGGTCATCTTCCAGTAAACGGAACGTGTTCACCAGGCTGGAGACCTCTTTTTCCAGATGATTTTGTATCAGCGTGCCCAGGGGCGAAGCGCTGGGTGCGGCCTGAAGATACAGAGGCGAGCCACTGTTTTGCATTTCACGCGCCTGACGGCGGGCAGCATCGTAACTTTCATAACCGATATGGCGAAAGAATCGCGTGGCAGTCGCTTTGGATACGCCCGCGCTCTGCGCCAGTTCAGTCGCGGTATTCATCGCCAGCTGGCCCGGCGCGGCTAACAGGACATCGGCTAAACGTTGTTCGTGCAACGAAAGCTGATCCCATTGCTGCCGGATACGGCTTTCCAGCGATGCCGTTTTTGCGCTCATGAATGATCCCCGGAAAGAAAAAACTCATCCTGCACAGAACGTGCCGGATTGTCATGCACAATCTTTATCGCGGTATTGACAGTGCACCGGGGATGATGGTTGTATTATACAACTATCAGTCAAAATCCCGGGTAAACGCATGCCAGATCACGCCTTAATCGAAGAAATCCGTTCCTCCTCGCGCCTTATGGTACGCGAGCTGGGTTTTATGAACGCCACGCTGGCGGCCACAGAATATTCACCTTCTGCCGTACACAGCCTGGTGGAAATTGAAAATCAGGGCGCCATGACCGCCGCGCAACTGGTGCAGATCCTCGGGCTGGAAAAATCCAGCGTCAGCCGCATGCTTGCCCGTTTGCTGGCAGCGGGTGAACTGCAGGAAGTGCCGTCGGAAAATGATGCCAGAGTGAAACAACTGATACTGACGGAAAAGGGCAAGCAGACGGTCGGGCGGATCAATGAGTACGGTGCGATGCGCGTGATCAAGGCGCTGGAAAATCTGGATTCTGCGCAGCAACAGGCCGTCGCAAAAGGCCTGGCGGCGTATGCCCGCGCCCTTGAACGTTGTCGCGACGGGGACCCGGTCGCGCCCCAACACAACATTGAAATCGTCACGGGATATCAGCCGGGCATGATTGGCCGGATTGCGGAAATGCATGGCACGTATTACGCCAGTAATTACAACTTCGGGCATTTCTTCGAGGGAAAGGTTGCCAGCGGACTGGCAGAGTTCTGCGGGCGTTTGCATGAACCCTGCAACCAGGTCTGGCTGGCGGTCAGCAACGGGCGGGTGGTCGGTTCAGTGGCTATCGATGGTCAGGATCTGGGAAATAACGAAGCCCATCTGCGCTGGTTTATTCTTGATGACCGCTGCCGGGGAACGGGCATGGGCAGAAAACTGCTCAGTGAAGCGATAGCGTTTTGCGACGGGCGCGGATTCGACGCTGTTCAGCTCTGGACCTTCAGCGGCCTTCATGCTGCGCGACGTCTGTATGAATCCTTTGGTTTCGAACTGCTGAAAGAATGGCAGGGCGACCAGTGGGGCATGACGATGACCGAACAACAGTTCACCCGCCGGTCACCGCTTCATTCCGCTGTGACCTTTTCAGCTTCAGTTAAAGGCGATTTTATTGATTTATGAATATTTGCTACAGGAACCGGTTTTCCGAGGAAATAGCCCTGACCAATATCACAGCCGAGTTCCTGTAAAATAATCAGCTGACTTTTATATTCAATGCCTTCAGCAACCACTTTTACGTTGAGGGCGTTGGCAAGGGAGAGAATAGAGCAAACAATCTTATTTTGTTTCTCATTAGTCTGGAATGTATCAATAAAACTTTTATCAATTTTTAATGTGTCAAAGGGAAAGTCACAGAGCTGAGAAAGGCTTGAGTATCCGGTGCCAAAATCATCAAGAGCAATTTTAACGCCTGCGTCACGGAGTCTTTTAAGTGTATATCTGGCCAGATGTCTGTTGCTAAACAGCGCGCTTTCCGTGACTTCAATTTCCAGTTGTTCTGGCGGGAAACCCACATCATCAAGAATACCTATGATTCTTGATTTAAGATTTTTGTCACATAAAAGTAAAGGTGAAAGATTAAAGGACAACCGTTTGTCGGATGGCCATTTTAGCGCTTCAAGACATGCCTCCCGCAAGAGATATTCTGTCAGTTCTGTTATTGCTCCGGTGTCTTCAGCAAGCGCAATGAACTTCGACGGCGGGATGAACTTTCCCGCCGAGATTTCCCATCGGGCAAGGGCTTCAAAGCCTATGATTTTTTCTGATTTTAGATCCACTAAGGGCTGATAATGACTCACAAAAACTTTGTTTTTCAAGGCTGATTTAAAATCACGTTCCAGTTGTGCCATGGATAATAAAGATTCTTCCATGCTCGCAGAGAATGCCCTGATCTGCTCTCTGCCAGCTTTTTTAGCAACATGCATTGCACAATCGGATTGTTGAATCACTTTCTTAAGATCGCACGAATCTTCCGGGGATCGTGAAATACCAATATTGGCAGAAATATTAAAGGTAAATCCATCCAGATTAACCGGTGAACACAGGCTACGCATAACGCGCCCGGACAGTGAGGTCAGGTCGGTTTTGTCAATATTGGGTCTCAGGACAAGAAAATCATCGGCGGCTAATTTATAAACACAGCCAGGGAAAATATTCAGCAGTCTTTCTGCTACGATCTTAAATATCTCATCATGATAGTCATGACCGAAAATATCATTAATATCCTTCAGTCTGTTTATTTCAATGGTGAACACACCAAAACTACTTTTGTTTTCGTGGTTATATTGTGCGATGGTGGAGTTGAGTATGATTGTATTCGGCAGCCCTGTTACCGGATCATGACATTCAACCCAATGAAAATTCTTTTCAGCTTCCATTCTCCTTGCTATTTCCTTTTCCATTGCTTTTATTTTTACAAAGGAAAAAATCAGCCCAAGAAAACCCGTTATATTCAGGGCGATGAAAACTTCATCTAAATTATAGACTTCATATGCCTTAAAAAAATAATAGAAAACTTCATTCATATTAAAATAAAGGGAAAATAAATAGGTTGCTATGAGTATCCCTATCCATACATAAAGCTCGACTTTTGCCTTATTGCGAAGCTTCTTTAACATATGCAACCTCAAAATAAGTTAACAGAGTCAGTAAAATCATTTATCTGCATGTGTTATCGGCATTCTGATGGGGCTATTTAGCCCGGATAAGGTTTTTTTTAAATAAAGGGGCTACTTATTATGATTTTTGCGGGGGTGATCACTCTGGGCAACGGCACAGCGGAAAGCTTTTATCGTCCGTAAATGACCTTATAAGCGTGAAGTCAGGGGGATTTATGATAATAAAATCAGGATGTCATCAGTAAGGTACGTCTGTGTTTAGGGTATGAAGGCCACCGGCCGGACAGGGCCGGTGGCCTGATATTACTTGATTTCGGTGACGAAGTTTTCACGGCTGCGGCGAACTTTCTTCAGGTTCACCAGCCAGTCGCCTTCGTGGGCGCGGTAGCCCAGCGGCAGGATCACCACGCTGCGCAGGTTTTTGTCTTTCAGGCCCAGGATTTCATCCACGGCAGCAGGATCAAACCCTTCCATTGGCGTCGCATCCACTTCTTCAAACGCGGCGGCGATCAGCGCGGCGCCCAGACCGATATAGGCCTGACGTGCAGCGGCCTGATAATTCGCTTCGGTACCGCGTTCAGCGACAATGCTCAGCAGTTTCTGGCGGTAGTTTTCCCAGCCTTCGTTTTTAAAACCGCGAACCTCGTTGGTCAGGTCGAACATCATGTTCACGCGTTCTGGCGTGATGTCATCCCATGCCGCGAACACCAGCAGGTGGGAACAGTCGGTGACCTGCGCCTGATCCCAGGCAACGGTGCGGATTTTTGCGCGGATATCCGGATTAGTGACTACCAGCAGTTCGAAGGGTTGCAGACCGCTTGAGGTCGGTGCCAGACGCACGGCCTCAATAATGTTTTCAATCTTTTCAGCCGGAACCGTTTTGGCCGCATCAAACTTCTTGGTTGCGTAGCGCCATGCCAGTTTTTCGTTTAAGGTCGTCATCTTTTTTTCCTGAAGGATAAATTTGGAGGCGGGGGATTGCCTGTGACAATTATTCCCAAATAGCCGCCCGATAATCGCATGAACCGAATCCGGGAGTTTATACTTTTGAGCCTTGATAAAGACCGCCGTCAGTGAAAATTTGCAGGGTTAGCACACAGTTGTCAGCCGCTGGCGAAAAAATAAACTCAACGCTATCCCTGTAAACAGGCTACTATGAATCTAATTGCCCGCTGAGGGTGACTCATCTTTTCGGCCTCCCTGTCCCTTACCCATTTTCTTATCAAGTGAACTCTCATCGCAGCTCAGGCAACTGCCTTATCGGGTCCGCCTAAGGTATGCTGACATGAAAAATGCTGTGATTAACTGGTTCAAAATTAAAAGAGCACCCCCTGTTATTAGCCATACCCGGCGTCATCGCGCCAGCGCACTGGCGCACCCCGTACCGATCAGCGCCGAGCTTTTCTCCGCAGATCAGATGGAACGGTTCGGCGGCAAACTCGCACTCTCCCACAAACTCTCCGGCAAAAAACTTCCTTACTACCTGCTAAAGCGCCTCGACGATAACGAAAAGGTTTTAACGCGCAGTTGCCTGATCCTCAGCAGTGGAGAAAAAGCGGGCATTACCCCGGCCGGTGAATGGTTACTCGATAACTTCTATCTGATCGAAGAACAAATCCGTCTGGTGCGCCAGCTGTTACCGAAAAACTTTGGCAAGGGGTTGCCTTCACTGGGTTTACCGCATTCCTGCCCGCGCATTTATGACATTGCGACCGAGGTTGTCAGCCACAGCGACGGCCTGTGGGACATCAAAACCCTGACCCGTTTTCTCTCGACTTATCAGAGTGTGCGCCCGCTGACGCTCGGGGAGTTATGGGCGTTTCCGGGTATGCTGCGCCTGGCGCTGATCGAGAATTTACGCCGGGTCAGTATTGAAGTGGCGAATGCGCAGCAGGAACGTAATCTGGCCGATTTCTGGGTCAATAAATTGCAGGACAGCGCGGAAAACGATCCCGCCAGTCAGATCATCGTGATTGCTGATATGGCGCGCACCAATCCGCCGCGTAGCAGCGCTTTCGTGGCCGAACTGGTGCGCCGGTTGCAGGGGCACGGTTCGATGCTGGCGCTGCCGCTGACCTGGGTAGAGCAGCGGCTGAGTGAAGTCGGGCTGACCCAGCGTGAAGTGATCGATAAATTTAATCAGCAGCTTGCTGCCAGCCAGCTTTCTGTCAGCAACAGCATTATGGGTTTGCGGCAGTTGACCGAAATGGACTGGGCAGAATTCGCCGAAAACCTCAGCGTGGTGGAGAAAGTCCTGCGTGAGGATCCGGCCGGTATTTATGCCTCCATGCACTTTGATACCCGCGATAACTACCGCCATCAGATTGAACAGTTGTCGCGCCATTCCCTGCACGATGAGGCGTTTGTCGCCAGCCGTGCGGTGGCGCTGGCGCAACAGGCAACGGATTCCTTTCAGCAACAACATGTCGGTTACTATCTGATTGATGCCGGGCGCAAGACGCTGGAGAAAGATTTGCAGGTGAGGTTTTCACTGCAAACCCGCATCCGCAGCCGCCTCAGCCAGACACCGCTGCTTTCGTGGCTCGGCAGCCTGCTGCTGCTGACCACCGCCATCACCGCCGAGGTGCTATATCACACCGTGCATCCCGGCATGCACTGGGCATGGTGGCTGTTACTGGGGCCGGTAGTGCTGGTCGCCAGCCAGTTTGCGCTGAATCTGCTCAGTGAAATCACCACCCGTAGCCGCACACCGCAACCGCTGCCCCGACTGGAATTCGTCGGCGGCATCCCGGAACACGCCAGTACCCTGGTAGTGATCCCCTGTCTGCTGGGTAGCCGGAAAAATATTGATGCACTGATCAGCAGCCTCGAAGTCTGTTATCTCGGCAATGTTCTGTCACACCTGAATTTTGCGCTGCTCACCGATTTTCACGACAACCCTGAACAGCACAACGAGGACAACGATGCGTTGCTGAGCTACGCCACGCAGCAGATCCAGACCCTCAACCGACGCTATACCGACGCACAAGGGCCGTTATTTACGTTGTTGCATCGCGACAGTGAAATGAATGCGGCGCAGAGCGTGTGGATGGGATATGAGCGCAAACGCGGCAAGCTGAATGCGCTGAACCGCTGGTTGCGCGGCGAAGGTGAGCCGTTCTCCCGGGTGGAAGGCCGCACACAGGCGCAACTGCGCCAGGTGAAATACGTGATCACCCTCGACAGCGACACGGTGCTGCCGCGTGCGACTGCACATCAGCTGGTCGCCGCCATGGCCCATCCGCTCAATCATCCGGTTTATGACACTGAACGCCAGCGGGTGATTTCGGGCTACGCCATTCTTCAGCCCCGGCTGGCCGAAGAAATCCCCGAAAACGGGCAGGGGCGTTACGCCGCATTATGCAGCAGCGTGCCGGGCAATGATCCGTATTCGTCGATGTCCTCCGATATCTATCAGGACTTATTCGGCGAAGGCTCATTTGTCGGCAAAGGGATTTACGACGTTGATATGTTCATCCGGGCAACAGAAAATACCTGCCCGGAAAATTTAGTGCTCAGTCACGACCTGCTGGAAGGGTGTTATGCGCGTTCGGGCATGCTCAGCGATGTGGTGTTATACGAGCAGTATCCGGATCATTATCTGGCGGATGTGGCGCGTAAAACCCGCTGGATCCGTGGCGACTGGCAATTGCTGAACTGGCTGGGTTTTCGTGTCACGCAGGAAGATGGCACGCGGACCCGCAACCCGCTGACCACGCTTTCCCGCTGGAAATTGTTCGATAACCTGCGCCGCAGCCTTATCGCTCCCGCGCTGCTGACCCTCATTTTTTGCACGCTGTTGCTGGTGCCGAACAAGCTTTACTGGCTGGGCTTTATCGCCAGTATGCTGCTTTTCCCGGTGGTGGTCGCGCTGGTGCTGGATCTCTTCAACAAAGGCTCACGCCGCAAGGTCATTGCCCATCTGAAAAGTGTGGCATCCGCTACCCTCAGCCGTTGTTCGCGGATTTTGCTCCAGTTAATGACTCTGCCGCACGAAGCCGTGTATTCAATACACGCCATTTTGCTGACCTTGTGGCGGCTGAATGTCAGCCACAGGATGTTGCATGAATGGGCGAGTGTGAATATCGGCGAGAAATCCCGTGCGCACTCGCAGGTCTATTTCTATCGCCGGATGTGGGCGAATCTGCTGGCAGGTGTGGCCGTGATTATACTGGCCGCCGGTGCGCATCCGCCGTTACTGTGGTTTGCCTTGCCGCTGGGTCTGCTGTGGCTTGTCGCGCCGCTGGTGATGTGCTGGATGAGCCGGCCTGCCGTCAGGCAGAAACCGGGCATTGATGCGCAGCAACAGCGTTTCCTCCGTCAGACCGCACGTGAAACCTGGTACTTTTTCGAAACGTTCGTCAACGCTGAGGAAAACTGGCTGCCGCCCGACAATTTCCAGGAAATTCCGCAGCCGGTGATTGCGCACCGTACCTCGCCAACCAACATTGGTCTGTCGTTGCTGGCGAATATCACCGCGTGGGATTTCGGCTACATTACGCAGGGTGAGGTGCTGGAACGTACCAGCCAGACACTCGATACGCTGGATAAACTCGAGCATTTTCGGGGTCATCTTTATAACTGGTACGACACGCGCACGCTGGCACCGCTCAATCCGCGCTACATTTCCAGCGTTGACAGCGGCAATCTGGCCGGGCATCTGCTGACGCTCAGCAGCGGATTACGGTTATGGCGCACGCAGCCCGCGCTGAATATGACCGCGTGGCTGGCCGGGCTGGCCGATACGCTGAACATGGCGGAAAGCCAGACCGATGAACCGCTGATGACTAAACTGCGGGAAAGCCTGAAACAGGCCACCGCAGCCAAAGCCGCTGAAAGTATTACCTACCTGCAGGATATGCACGGCCTGATCGCTGCGTCGGCGCAGGGCTGGCAACAACGGCTGGCAACACAGCTCGCGACCGGCATTAAAGAGTGGTCAGATTTTTATGGTGCGCTGCCGGCGGAGGCTCAAAACCAACCTCTGCCAACGCTGCACTGGCTGGCGCAACAGGATGCCCGGACGTCACCGCTGTTATCCCGCACTATCGGGCTGGCGCGCCAGCGGCTGGACATCATCGGTGAACTCGAACAGCGCCTGAACGAGCATGCGCACATGGATTTCCGCTTCCTGTATGACAAAAATACCCACCTGCTGACCGTCGGTTACAATTGTGACGCCCATAAAATGGACAGCGGAAAGTACGATCTGCTGCCGTCGGAAATCCGTCTGACGAATTACGTCACCATCGCCACCAATCAGTTGCCGCAAAAAAGCTGGTTCGCCTCGGGCGTCTGTTCACCGTGATCGACAAACAGCCGTCGCTGATGTCGTGGAGCGGCTCAATGTTTGAATATCTGATGCCACAACTGGTGATGCCAGCGTATCCCGATACGCTGCTGGTGCAGATGTGTCAGACCGCCGTTGACCGGCAAATTGCCTGGGGTAAGGAAAATAACGTGCCCTGGGGGATTTCTGAATCAGCGTATGCGGCCTTTGATCTCAACCAGAACTACCAGTATCACGCCTTCGGTGTGCCGGGCCTCGGTCTTAAACGCGGCCTGGGTGAAGATATGGTCGTCGCGCCTTACGCAACGATGATGGCGCTGATGATCCGCCCGCAGGAAGCCTGTGTGAATCTGCTGGAACTGGAGAATTGCGGCGCCCGCGGTGAATACGGTTTCTATGATGCACTGGATTACAGTCCGTCGCGTCTGGTGCGCGGGCAGATTTACATCGTGGTGCGTTCCTACATGGCGCACCACCAGGGCATGGGATTCCTGGCGCTGGCTAACGTGTTGCTCGGCGCGCCGATGACCGCACGCTTTGCGGCCAACGCGGCATTCCAGTCCGCCCGTTTACTGTTACAGGAACGCGTGCCGGATGCCGTCGAGCTTTACAGCCCGCGTCGTCACTTCGAATCGCACGACAATATGCTGCAAAAAGTGAACGTGGAACTGCGTGAATTTACCGACGTCGACAGCCCGTCACCGGAAATTCAGCTGCTTTCCAATACCCATTACCATCTGATGGTCACGCAGGCGGGCGGCAGTGTCAGTCGCTGGAAAGACCTGACCCTGACCCGCTGGCGCGAAGATGCCACCCGCGATAACCGCGGCATCTTCTGCTACGTCAGCGATCCTGAATCGGGCGCAGTGACCAGTAATACCTGGCAACCGCTCGGTAAACAGAAGGGAACCTACCACGCGGTACTGACCGATTTTGGCGCAGAGTTTACCCGTACCCGCGGCCTGCTGACCCTGCAGACGCATATCGTGGTATCACCGGAAGATGACGTCGAAATCCGCCGTATGACGGTCACGCATAATGGCCGCCATTCGCGTACGCTGGATATCACCACGTATGCCGAAGTGGTGCTGGCACCCGCCGCCAACGACGCGGCCCATCCTGCGTTCAGTAATTTGTTTGTACAAACCGAACTGGTGCCTGCGCAGGAGGGGATTCTTTGTCACCGGCGACCACGCGAACCGGATGAAGCCTGTCCGTGGATGTTCCATATGATGGCTATCCACGGTGCGGTGGAACGGGAAACGTCATTTGAAACCGACCGCGCGGCCTTTATCGGGCGTGGCAACACCGCCGCCAGTCCGCAGGCAATGCAGAAGGGCGGAACACTCGGTAACAGTGCCGGTGCGGTGCTGGATCCGGTGATGGCGATTCGTCAGCGCATCCGGCTCAGACCCGGTGTGCCGGTGATTATCGACATGGTTTACGGCATCAGCGACACACGCCTGCAAAGCCTGATGTTGCTGGAAAAATATCGCGACCATCATATTGCTGACCGGGTATTTGAAATCGCCTGGTCGCACAGTCAGGTAGTGCTGCGCCAGCTTAATGCCTCGGAAGATGATGCCGGGCTGTTTAACCGTCTGGCGGGGGCGCTGATTTTTGCCAGTCAGGAAATGCGCGGCGATGCACAGTCGGTCGCCGCCAACCGTCGCGGGCAATCCGGTCTGTGGGGACAGTCGCTTTCCGGCGATCTGCCGATTGTACTGCTGACCATGACCAGCAACGAAAATATCGGGCTGGTGACGTTGCTGATCCGTGCGCACCATTACTGGCGTCTGAAAGGATTAAAAGTCGATCTGGTGCTGTTGTGTAATGATTCCGGCGGTTATCAGCAGGCGCTGCAAAACCAGATCCTCAGCCTGGTGGCATCCGGCGCGGGGTCCAGCCAGACCGATATTCCGGGCGGAATTTTCGTGCGTAACGGCGAGCAGATGACACCGGATGACCGCATGCTGCTGATGAGCGTGGCGCATGTGGTGATCGACGACCGCCGTGGCAGTCTGGACGATCAGCTGAATCAGCGGACACAAACACCGCTCGTTTCCCTGCCCGCGTTGGTGCCGGTGCGTACGGTCAATGACAGTCAGCCGGTGATGTCGCCGCCACGTGAACTGGCCTGTTTCAACGGGCTGGGCGGTTTCTCGCCGGATGGTCGTGAATATCAGATTGTGCTTAACGAAGGTCAGACCACGCCTGCCCCGTGGTCGAACGTGCTGGCAAATGCCAGCTTTGGTACGGTGATTTCAGAAAGCGCGCAGGCGTATACCTGGTATGAAAATGCCCACGAATACCGCTTAACGCCGTGGGAAAATGACCCGGTCAGCGACAGTTCCGGCGAAGCCTTTTATCTGCGCGATGAGGACAGCGGCAGCGTCTGGTCGCCTGCACCGTTACCGGTTCGCGGCATCGGCGGTTACGTCACCCGCCATGGTTTCGGTTACAGTTGCTTCGAACATACCGAGCGGGGCATTTCCAGTGAAATGACGGTATTAGTTGCCGAACATGCGCCGGTCAAACTGATTATCATGACCCTGACTAACCTCTCCGGCAGGCCGCGCAGATTGTCGGTGACCGGTTATGCCGAATGGGTGATGGCGGATTTACGTGCCAAGTCCGCGATGCATATCGTGACCTCGGCCGCGCACGTAGTAAAAGGTTGCGGCGTACTGGCGACCAATCATTACACCAGCAACGGCTCTGAACGCACCGCTTTCTTTGCGGTCACCGGCGCACATTGCTCGGTCAGCGGTGACCGTCGCGAGTTCTTTGGTCGCACCGGTTCTGCGGCCATGCCCGCAGCCATGAAAAATCAGCGTCTTTCCGATAAAACCGGTGCGGCGCTGGATCCTTGTGGCGTGGTGCAGTCGGCCACAACGCTTATCGACGGCGACCAGCGCACCTTTATTTTCGCGCTGGGTCTGGGGCAGAATGCCGCAGATGCCGAAGCGCTCATTCATCAGTATCTTGAGGAAGGCGCGGCGCAGGCTGAGCTGGATCGCATTCATCATCACTGGCATCAGGTGCTGGATAAAATTCAGATCACCACGCCGGATAAATCGGTTGATTTGCTCGCCAACGGCTGGCTGATTTACCAGACCTTAGCCAGCCGGATCCTGGCGCGCAGCGGCTATTATCAGTCCGGCGGGGCGTTCGGTTTCCGTGACCAGTTGCAGGATACGCTGGCGCTAAGCCACGCGGCGCCGGAACGGATGCGCGAACAGATCCTCTTATGTGCGTCGAGGCAGTTCATTGAAGGCGATGTCCAGCACTGGTGGCATCCGCCAACCGGCAACGGCGTGCGTACCCGCTGTTCTGACGACTATCTCTGGCTGCCGCTGGCCATCAGCCATTACATCACGGTCACCGGCGATCATGGCATTGCCGAAGAATCCGTGCCTTATCTCGAAGCACGTTTGCTGGAGGCGGGTGAGGAGTCGTTCTACGAGCAACCGCAGGTCAGCGCAACGCAGGAAAGTCTCTGGCAGCACGGTGTGCGTGCGCTGAAGAATGGTCTGAAAATGGGTGAGCACGGACTGCCGCTGATGGGCGCGGGAGACTGGAATGACGGCATGAATCTGGTGGGGCTGGGCGGGCGCGGGGAAAGTGTCTGGCTGGGCTTTTTCCTCTACGACGTTCTGCAACGTTATGGCGCACTGGCAGAAGAGCGTCAGGACATCGCTATCGCCACCCTGTGCCGCGAGCAGTCGGCGCTGCTGAAGCAAAACCTCAACAACCATGCGTGGGACGGTGAGTGGTATCTGCGCGGTTATTTCGACAGCGGTGAAACGCTGGGTTCGCATATGAACGACGAATGCCAGATAGATGCTATCGCGCAAAGTTGGTCGGTGCTTTCCGGAGCCGGTACACCTGAACGCACCGCCAGCGCCATGCGGTCAGTCGATCAGCGTCTGGTCGATAACGATGCGGGGTTGATCAGATTACTGACGCCACCATTTGACGGCAACGGCCCGAATCCGGGATATATCCGCGGATATCTGCCGGGTGTGCGTGAAAACGGCGGGCAGTATACCCACGGAGCTATCTGGGCGGTGATGGCGTTTGCCCGACAGGGCAACACCGAACGCGCCTGGGAACTGATGTCGATGATTAACCCGATCAATCACAGCCTCACGCCGGAGGCGGTCAGCCGCTATAAAGGGGAACCGTATGTGATTTCCGCCGATATTTATTCGGTAGATCCGCACAGCGGTCGCGCGGGCTGGAGCTGGTATACCGGTTCTGCGGGCTGGACATACCGGTTGATCACCGAATCATTGCTGGGCATTACACGCCATGGCGATGCTATCGCCATCCACAGCAAATTGCCTGCGCTGTGGCCGGAAGTCACGGTGACGTATCAGCAAGGCAGCAGCCGTTACCTGATAACGGTACGGCACAACACAGGCGACTACTGTGTCACGCTGGATGGCCATGCCCTGGACGGTGATCTGATCCCGCTGACGGATGACGGTAACGAGCATCAGGTGGTGGTCGAACTGGGGAGCCGGGCAGAAAATGCGTAAACAGGTAATGTGAAGCATTAGTTTTCTGGATATCATTGTGATTCCTTATCATCTAAACGTATGGTTCTTAGCGGATTGCAGCCGCATCTGAAACCGGAAGTCGGGAGAGGCAGGGTCAGTAAACTGCCGGGAATTTATGATGAAACAGCCAGGGCGATTCAATGCAACCAAAGCGGATCCTGATTATTGAAGATGATGCCGATGCGGCAGACGTTCTCGATGCGTATTTAAAACGCGAAGGATATGACGTACAGATTGCCGGCGACGGCATTTCCGGGCTGGAGCATGCGCTGCGCTGGAAGCCGGATCTCATTTTGCTGGATGTGATGCTGCCCGGGATGCGCGGCACTGATGTGCTGGCATCGCTGCGGCGTGAAAGCAGCACGCCGGTGATTATGGTGACGGCGATGGGCGACATGCCCGATAAAATTGGCGCGCTGCGCTTCGGTGCGGATGATTATGTGGTCAAACCTTACAACCCCGGTGAGGTGGTGGCGCGGGTGCAGGCGGTACTGCGTCGTGTGGCGACAGGCGAAAACAACACGTCTGCTGTGTTGCGCTGGCAGGGTCTCGACGTGGATGTCGGGGCGCTGACGGCGGCGGTTAGCTCTGCCTCGGGCGAACCGCATTATCTTGATCTAACCCCGACAGAATTTGGCGTACTGAGCACATTAATGCGGGCACCAACACGCCCGTTCTCACGTCAGTATTTGCTGGAGCATTGCCTGCCGGAAAGCGAGGCGCTGGAAAGGGTGGTTGATACGCATGTCTATAATTTGCGTAAAAAACTCGAATCTGCAGGCATCGTTAACGTGTTAGTTAATGTGCGCGGCGTCGGTTACCGGTTCAGACAGCCATGAACCACCACTCTCACTATCAGTCCCTGTGGCGCTGGATTTGTGTGCGGATCCTGACGCTGGCCATCGGCAGTGTCGTTGTGATTGCTCTGTGCATGTGGCTGCGTTTTGTCATTGAGAATCTTTGGGTATTGCACCATATGTCTCCCGCACTCAGGGCAGAGTTTTACGTGCTGCGGGATAATCCGGATCTTAATCTTGCGCGGTTTCATGAGATTGTCGATCAGGGCTGGGGGGCGCGTTACTCCGATCCCTCCATCGCCTCGGCCGACTGGATCATGGTTGGCATCCTGGTCGTCGTGGTGACGCCGTTTATCGCTATTTTGGGATTAAAAGCCGCGCGACCGCTTTCGTCACAATTCAGCCGTCTGGCCCAGGTGGCGCGTGCGGTCACGCAGGGAGATTTTAATACGCGGGCTGAGCCGGTGAAAAATGCGCCGGCGGAACTGATTCAGTTCACGGATGATTTTAACGCCATGATGTTGCAACTTTCACGCTATGAGCGGGAGCTGCGGGCCTCCCATGTGGCGATGGCGCATGAACTGCGCTCACCGCTCACGGCGGCGGTGGGGCGTTTACAGGGCATGCTGGACGGTGTTTTCCGCCCGGAGCCGCAGCAGTTGCAGATGGTGATGACACAGCTTTTGCATCTGAACCGTCTGATCGACGAACTGCATCTGCTGTCGCTGGCGGATGCCGGTCAGCTTAACCTCAGCAAGACAGAACTGGATCTGGCAGATCTGCTGCGCGAGCGGATGACCTGGCTGAAACCTCAGTCGACGAAAGCCGGTTTTGACATCGCCCTGACGCCGGAGACGCCGTGCCGTTATGTCGGTGACCCGTTCCGGCTCGGGCAGGTATTTACCATTCTGATGGAAAATGCGCTGCGTTATGCGCAGGAAGGACGGCGTCTGGACATCGCCATCGCGCCCCGCAATGGCGGTTATGACATAACGTTCCGGGACAAGGGTCCGGGTGTGGATGACAGTTTTCTGCCTGTTATGTTTGAACGCTTCAGCCGGGCGGACTCTTCCCGCGCACGACATTCCGGGGGCAGCGGATTGGGTTTATCCATCGCCCGTGCGATTTGTGAAGCGCACGGCGGGGGGATCCATGCGGAGAAGAGAACGCACGGCGGGCTGATGGTCACGGTCAGTTTACCGCTGCCGGAAAACAGCCAATAAAAAATTCGCACTGTAATAAAAAAGGGATGCTGAATGCATCCCCTTTTTATATCCGTATCAGAAGTCGTACGTCATGGAGACTTTGAGCGCGCGCGTTTTTCCCTGATAAATATAGGTTCCGGTGCTGTCGATATTTGACCAGTATTTTTCATTGGTCACGTTATCAACACCGGCACGCCAGACCATATCATTCTGGTTGATTTTGGTGCGGTAACGCACGCCAAGATCCAGAACGGAATAAGCGTCGATTTTCTTCGTGTTGGCTGAGTCTGCCCACTGTGAGCCGGAATGGTTCACCAGCGCGGTGGCCGTCAGGCCGTCAACCGGTTTGATGTCATATTCCGCACCCAGCACCAGGTTGTAGCGCGGCACGCCAATCGCATCTTTACCGTTATAGGTGTTGTCTTGGGTTTTGGTCATTTCCGGATCAATCCAGGTCGCGCTGCCGTTGAGACGCAGGCCCAGCACCGGTTCGCCAAAGACGTTCAGCTCCACGCCCCGGTTACGTTGTTCACCGTCCAGATTGTAGAATTTATTGCTGTCCAAAATGCCTGACGGTTTTTTGATTTCAAATAATGCCAGTGAACCGCCTGCACGCCCGAAGTCCGCTTTTACACCCACTTCGTTCTGTTTTGAATGGGCAATGCCGGTGGTTGAACCGTAGTTTTTCGCGTTATTCGGTGCCACATCGCCCGGCTGTAAAGACTCGGTGTGGTTGGCGTACAGGGAAATCACCTGCCACGGTTTATACACAACCCCGTACGTCGGCATCCAGCGGCTGTCGCTGTAACGTGATGACACGTCTTCAGCGCCGGTCGCATTGCTGTAATTACGGACGATCACTTTCTGATGACGGGCGCCGACGGTGAACAACAGGGTATCATCCAGGATGCCCATCGTGTCGGTTAACAGATAGCCCTGAGTCCGGTTACGCCCGGTGGTCAGCGGGTCGTCATAATTACCGCCAGACAGATTAGGTGTCGGGTTCGGGACATTCGTGGTGTGATAAATATTGGTGTTTTCAGCATTGGCACCGTAGGCCATACGCCACGCCGTATTATTGCGTGAAGTCAGGGCGGAATAACCAAAATTCACCTTGTGGGTGATGAAGGCGGTATCGAAATTGCCGCGAATTCCCGCCATTCCGCTGAAATTATTGATGATGCGGTTGGTATCCAGACGACCAATCGTTGCCGTTCCGTCAGCATCTTTCAGCGCAGGGGAAGCATAGTCGCCGGTTTCATGCGAATGCTGTGCGCCAACGCCGCCATACACTGTCCAGTCATCAGTCACATCATATTCCGCTTTGGCCATACCAAATTCGGACTCAATATTGCTGTATACCCAGTCCTGACTGTAATTGTGACTGTTGGACGGCACTTCCGGGATGAAATCCACACCACTGATATTCACGCCAAGACGGGCGTCGTGGAAGGTTTTCTTTTGATAGCCCATGTCCACAGAGGTACGAAGGCGGTCACCGCGATAATCGAGGCCCAGTGAGGCTGCGGTGGTGCGTTTTTTCTCACCATCAATACCGGTTTCGCCTTCACGGTTAACGGCATTCAGACGGACACCGAACTGGTTGTCATCGCCAAAACGACGGCCCAGATCCAGGGTGCCACCAACCTGAGAAGAGGAGGTGTAATCCACGCCGACACGGGTCAGTGGCGCGTCATCCGCATGCTTCGGCTCGAGGTTGATCATGCCGCCTACGCCACTTGTCGCCGCGCCGTTCAGTAATCCGTTCGCACCTTTAAAGATTTCTACGCGGTCGATTAACGACGCATCCATCACCTGACGCGGCACCACGCCCGGCAATCCGCCATACGTCATGTCATCGCCATCGAGCTGGAAGCCACGAATGCGGTAGGTTTCGGCGAAGTTGCCGTATCCCTGCACGTTCTGGACGGTGGCATCATTGCGCACCACGTCAGCAATGGTCCGCGCCTGCTGATCCTGAATCAGTTTTGACGTGAAGCCGATGACGTTAAACGGCACATCCATTGCCTTCTGTTCGCCAAGCATGCCGAGGCGACCACCATGCGCCACCTGACCGTCCAGATAGGCCGGAACCAGCTCATTGCCGCCGGGTTTGAATTCATTATCCGGCGTACTGACGATAGTCATGGTATCGCCTGTCGCCGCCGTTGAGCTGGTCGCCGGAGCAGGGGCGGTGGCCGCCATCGCAGGCATGCAGCTTACGCTGACGAAGAGTGCCAGCAGGGTCGGTTTAAACCCTGTGGGTGAAATTTTTTCGCGCATAATGTAACCCTAATGTAAAAAGGACTGAGAATCATTATTATTTGAATTTGCGATTATGCGCATGGCGTTTTGGGATGCAAGAAAAATATCAGGGGACTAACTTATGTGGCGTAAATCGCCTCGTTCATCATAAAAAATCCACGGCATCGCGTGGATTTGGGTGAATACCGGGGTTTTTAGTTTTGCTGGAGGAGCGGAGCGGAATCGACCCTATTTCTTCTTATTCAGCATCGCCTGTAAATCGGCAAACGGGTTGTAGGTGGCGGCACCGACATCATCTTGCGCATCTTCACCGGCCACCACCGTTGAACCGTACTGATCTGCTTCTGTGTACTTCGAGTGTTCGTGGTCATGACAATACAGGCACAACAACTCCCAGTTACTGCCATCTTCCGGATTATTGGTATGATCATGGTCGATATGGTGAACCGTTAATTCACGCAGGTTTGAATACACAAACTCCCGCGAACAACGTCCGCACACCCACGGATAGATTTTTAGCGCTTTCTCGCGATATCCGCTTTCCAGACGCTGGTAGTTTTTTGGGATCAGTGCCATTGAGATGTTACCCGTTACAAAGAGAAAATTTACGATAGTGCCCTTAATATATCCCGTAACAGAGCGGAAGGAGAAATAAAAGAGGGAGCTGAGGGCGATTTTAGGGGGGGGATAAAAAAGAAAAATCCACGCAAGGGCGTGGATTCTGTGTGGAGCGGAAACTGAAGTTCGGTTCAGACGTTGAACAGGAAGTTCATCACATCGCCATCTTTAACGATGTAGTCTTTGCCTTCTGAACGCATTTTGCCGGCTTCTTTCGCGCCTTGCTCACCTTTGTAGGTGATGAAGTCTTCGAACGCGATGGTTTGTGCGCGGATGAAGCCTTTCTCGAAGTCGGTGTGGATTTTACCTGCGGCTTGCGGAGCCGTTGCGCCGACAGGGATGGTCCATGCACGAACTTCTTTCACGCCAGCGGTGAAGTAGGTTTGCAGGTTCAGCAGTTCGTAACCGGCGCGGATCACGCGGTTCAGGCCCGGCTCTTCAATGCCCAGTTCAGCCATGAATTCTTCACGGTCAGCGTCGTCGAGTTCGGCGATGTCAGATTCAACCGCTGCACAAACAGCAACGACCACGGAGCCTTCGGCCTCTGCGATTTTGCGTACGACGTCGAGGTAAGGGTTGTTCTCGAAACCGTCTTCGTTAACGTTGGCGATGTACATGGTGGGTTTCAGCGTCAGGAAGCTCAGGTAGCGGATGGCCGCTTTGTCTTCCTCTGTCAGATCCAGTGCACGCAGCATGCCAGCGTTTTCCAGCTGTGGCAGGCATTTTTCCAGTGCGGCCAGTTCTGCCTTCGCATCTTTGTCACCGCCTTTGGCACGTTTCTGCACACGGTGAATCGCGCGTTCGCAGGTGTCGAGGTCAGATAATGCCAGTTCGGTATTGATAACCTCGATGTCATCAGCCGGATCCACTTTGTTGTTAACGTGGATGATGTTGTCGTTTTCGAAACAACGCACAACGTGGCCGATGGCTTCAGTTTCACGGATGTTAGTCAGGAACTGGTTACCCAGACCTTCACCTTTAGATGCGCCTTTGACCAGACCCGCGATGTCCACGAATTCCATGGTGGTTGGCAGGATACGCTGCGGTTTTACAATCTCGGCCAACTGGTCGAGACGCGGATCGGGCATTGGTACCACACCGGTATTCGGTTCGATGGTGCAGAACGGGAAGTTTGCTGCTTCGATACCCGCTTTGGTCAGCGCATTGAACAGAGTAGATTTACCGACGTTCGGCAGGCCGACGATACCGCATTTGAATCCCATGTTTTTCTCACCTTAATATCTTAATTATCAAACGATTAAATATAACCGCACGATGTAATGACCACAATTCCCCGCATTATACACGAGAACCGCATTTATCTCGATCCGCTTGTGGCCGCCACTGTTGTCAGTACACAGGATAAACCTTGCCTCGCCTGGTTCATTTTTAGATACTTGTCACAATTTTTTAACTGATCGGGAAATGTACCGGATGTTTTATGTTTAATCCGCGTGGTCTGAAGTTGTCTGAAATGAAGAACGAAACGCTGGCCGGATTTGTGGTGGCGGTATCAATGGTCCCCGAAGCGGTCGGGTTTTCACTGGTTGCCGGATTGTCGCCGATTGTCGGTTTGCACACGGCGTTTATTATCGGGCTGGTGACGGCACTGTTCGGCGGTAAACCGGGCATGGTGTCCGGTGCAGCGGGATCCATTGTGGTGGTGCTGATGAGTCTGGCGGCACAACACGGTATGGGATACGTGCTTTGGGCGACCATTTTTGCCGGGCTGATTCAGATTCTGATTGGTGTTTTCCGCCTCGGGAAATTTATCCGGCTGGTGCCGTTACCTGCGGTTCACGGCTTTGTGAACGGGCTGGCAATTGTCATTATGCTGGCGCAGTTGCACATGATTGCCGGGCAGGGACTGCTGATGTACGGACTGGTGTTGCTGGCGATTCTGGTGGTGGTGCTGTTCCCGAAACTGACCAAAATTATTCCTTCTTCGCTGGCAGCGCTGATCGTCGTTTCGGCCGTAGCGATCGGTTTTAACCTGCACACCTTGCGCGTGGGTGACCTGGCAGATATTTCAGGGGCGTTGCCGCACTTCAGCCTGCCGGTTGCGCCTTTCAATGTTGAGATGCTGAAAGTCGTGCTGCCCTATGCGGTAGTGATAGCGCTGGTTGGCCTGATTGAATCGCTGCTGACGATGACCGTGCTTGATGAAATGGGTCATCAGAAGGGCAACGGCAACCGTGAAAGTATTGCGCAGGGCGCGGGGAATACGATTTGCGGTCTGTTCGGTTGCTTCGCCGGTTGCGCGATGATTGGGCAATCGATCATTAATTTCACCTCCGGCGGTCGGGGGCGAATTTCCGGTACAGTCGGCGCCATTTTACTGATCCTGTTTGTGGTCAGTTTGTCCGGTTATATTGGCTTGCTGCCGGTCGCAGCGCTGGCGGGCATTATGCTGGTGGTCTGCTACAACACCTTTGAGTGGAGTTCGCTGCGCCGTCTTCGCCGCATGCCTAAAGCTGATGTACTGGTGATGCTGATTGTCACCGTCATCACGATTTTCACCGATCTTGCCGTGGCGGTGATCAGTGGCGTGATTATCTCTGCGCTGGTTTTTGCCTGGCAGCAGGCGCGTATCCGTGTGCGCGAGCATAAAACTAAAGGCGACCTGGCAGTGTATAAGCTGGACGGGCCGCTGTTCTTCGGATCTGCCGCGACCTTTGCCGAGCTGTTTAATCCTGAAAACGATCCGCAAAATGTAGTGCTGGATTTTGCCGGTACGCGGGTCATGGATTCGAGCGGAGTGGAGGCGATTGATAAACTGACCACGCGCTATCTCGATGCCGGTAAAACCATTCGCCTGCGTCATCTGAGCAATGATTGCGTGAGTTTGCTCAAAAAAGCCGGGCCATTCTGTTCTCACGAACTCGACGATCCGCAATATTACGTGGCTGAAGATAATCTCTGAAACCTCAAAGGTGTCGCTTAAAAACGGCACCTTTTTCGTTATTCACCCGCTTGTGGCCCTTTAAAGATAAATGCTTACAATTCGGGGCAAAAAAGCGGCCAAATTCATATCGCTGAAAATTCTGTAATGTTATACCGTTACGCCCGGTCAACTTCGCACTAACTGGCTTCAGGCCTGCGCTGCGGGGTATTTTTTCCACTGCCGGAGCGGACATGAGTACAGACAAAGTATCCGGGACGGATAACGCCAGTAAACAGCTGCGCTTTCAGTCTGCCGCCACCCACACGCGTTGGCTGAGCGGGCTGATCAACCCCATTATGGTGATCAGCAGCGTGATGTATCTGATCTTGCTGATGCTGTATCTGGTCTCTCCGGCATCGGTGTGGCCATGGGTGACCGGCAATATCATGGCGGCGATGTGGGTTTGCGCTGCCTCCCTGCAATGTGCCCGGCGTATCTCCCGCTGGCGGACGCAACAATTTGCGCCTGCTGTTGAAACCGCCATGCCGGAAGCGTCTTCCGGATTTTCCCAACGTCTGATTTCCCGCCCCTGGATGCGTCCTGTTTTACGTTATGTTGACGCGCATGTGTTCTTCCAGGCGCTTCCTGCATTTGCCGCAATTGTGCTCATCAGTGTGTTATGGCAGTTGCCAATACCGGCCAATGACGCCGGTGAGGCGGGGTATTTTGCCGGTTCGGTATTCATTCTCTGCGCCTTTGCTGTACTGGTTCTGGAGCGTCACTGGACGCTAAAAAACCCGCTGGAATGGCCGGAAGCGGCAAAGCTCGCACCGATGATGCGCATGATGATTGGCGTGTTTTTGCTGAGTGCATTAGCCCTGATGTTTGCCCGTGAGGCTTCGGTGTGGCCTGCTCACCTGCTGATGCTCACCGGATTATTACCGGGGTTGGTGGCGCTGGAGCTTTTCCTGCGGGCGCTGATGGCGATGTTTTCGCCGCCGCGTGAGGATAAAGAGCCGGAGTTTATTGCGGGCAGCCTGCTGGCCGCGCAGATTTGCTGGCCGCCGCGTCCGTTACAGTTTGTGCAAAACGAACTGCATCAGCATTTTGGTATCGATCTTCGTCAGATCTGGGCGTTTCATTTTATGCGCCGTGCACTGTTACCGCTGGCCGCAATCTTGTTGCTGACCGGTTGGCTGCTGACGGGCATCAGCGAGGTGCCGCTGACCCAGCGCGGAATTTATGAATCCTTCGGCAAACCGGTGGCGGTCCGACAACCCGGTTTACATGCGGGTCTGCCGTGGCCATTTGGCCGTACGCGGATGGTTGATAACGGCGAAGTACATGAACTCACCACCGGTTCCGAAGAACCGGTCACCACCACACCGGTCACGGTGGCTGATACCGCCGAAGGCCCGGCGCCTGAAAGCGCAAACCGTCTGTGGGACTCCGGCCACAGCAGCGATAAATCACAAATCATCGCCAGTGCCACCCGTGACAGGCAAAGTTTTCAAATCATGAATATGGATGTCCGCTTTGTGTACCGCATCGCCATGAATGACGGCGCGGCGATGGCGAGCCTCTATCACACCGACAATATGCCGGTGCTGATCCGCAGTATTGCCAACCAGGTGCTGGTGCATGATTTTTCCTCGCGTACGCTCGACAGCCTGCTGGGAAGTGATCAGACACGCCTTGCCGCAGATATTGGCCGGAAAGTACAGAGCCAGCTTGATCATCTCAACAGCGGCGTGGAACTGCTGGCTACGGTGATTGAATCAATCCATCCACCTGCGGGTGCGGCGGATGCTTATCACAGCGTACAGGCGGCACAAATTCTGGCACAAAGCGCCATTGCCGGTGAGAAAGGGCAGGCCGCGCAGCAACTGAATGCGGCACAGCAATTTGCCCGTCTGGCGCAGGATACCGCCAGTGCACAAAGCCACGAAAATCTCGATCAGGCGCAGGTCATGGCGTTGCGCTTTAACGCAGAAAATCAGGCGTATCAGGCTGGCGGACAGTCGTTCCTGACCGACCGTTATTTTAGTCAGCTGATTCTGGCGATGCAGCAGCATCCGGAAGTTCTGATTGTTGATCACCGTATTGGCGGCGGGACTTCGCCGGTGCTGGATCTGAGAAATTTTACCCTGCCATTTACGCCCGGAGCGGATAAAGCGGCGCATTCTGTCAACGCGGAGACTACCCGGTGAATGATTCCCAACAACCTGAAGCCCACGGACACGATCACGATGCACATGGCGGACATCATCACGGTGCCGGACATCACCATCATCATTCCGGCCCGGCGGCCCCTGGACTCTGGCGACGGGTTACGATTGCTATCGTACTGGTGGCCCTGATTGCCGCCACCGCCTGTCTGGTGCAGGTGCGTTCCGGCGAAGCGATGGTGATCACGCGCTTTGGTAATCCGGTGCGTGTGCTGTTGCAACCGGGGCTGGCATGGCATCTGCCGGTGCCGCTGGAGACCGCGATCCCGGTGGATTTACGTATCCGCACCACGTCCAGTGGGTTGCAGGATGTCGGCACCCGTGACGGTCTGCGGATCATTGTTCAGGCTTATACTGTCTGGCAGGTGAAAAACGATCCTCAGCATGTGCAGCGTTTTATCCGCGCGGTACAAAATCAGCCGGATATGGCCGCCGCGCAGATACGAACGTTTATTGGTTCGGCGCTGGAAACCACCACCAGCGGTTTTGCACTGGCTGATCTGGTGAACACTGATGCCAGTAAAATCCGCCTTTCCGGTTTTGAACAGCATTTGCATGATCAGATAGCCCGCCAGTTGCTCGACAGCTATGGCATTGAACTGGTGCAGGTCGGCGTTGAACGGCTGACATTACCGTCGGTGACGTTAGATGCCACCGTGGATCGCATGCGGGCAGAACGGGAAACCATTGCCACCGAGCGGTCCGCCGAAGGTAAGCGTCAGGCGGCTGAAATCCGGTCTTCCGCCGAACGCGATGCCCGTGTGATTAAGGCCGATGCGTCGGTCAGCGCAGCCAATATTGAAGCGCAGGCGCAGGTTCAGAGCGCGGCGATATACGCTAAAGCCCGGACCAGTAACCCCGAATTGTACGATTTGTTGCGCTCTCTTGACACGCTCAACAGCGTGATCACGCCGGGCACCCGGCTGGTGCTGCGCACTGATGCCGCACCGTTCCGGCAACTGGTTGAAGGTCCGCCCGCCTTGCCCGCCGCCAGCAACGGGCTGCGGCCATGAATCCGTTGTCCCGCTTTCAGGGGAATGCGTGGTTTCAGGCAGGACGCATAGCCTGTCTGGCGCTGTTTGCCATGACGCTGATTGCCGCCGCGAACTGGCTGTTCTCCAATGTGCGGCAGATAGAGCCGGATAAGCGCGCGGTGGTGATGCGCTTTGGTGCGGTTTCCCGCACGGCGGGAGCCGGGTTGTTGCTGGCGTGGCCGGAACCGCTGGAGCAGGTAGAAATTTTACCCGCCGCTGACCGGGTAATCGAGCATCACGTGACCGCGTTGCTCAGAGAAAACATTGTGCCTGCGTGGACCAATACCGGCGGCGAGAAAAGTGATGCCGTCGCGGGCGCTGGGTATTTGCTGACCGGTGATTCCGGCGTGGTTCAGCTGGATGTGCAGGTGTATTACGTGATTACCGATCCGGTGGCGTTTGTGTTGCAGGGTGAACACGTGTTACCGGCCCTGGATCGTTTAACCGAGCACGCGGCGGTGGCGATTTGTGCCTCACGCGTCTGGATACCATTCTGGTCGCGCGGCCGGAAATGGTGGGTAACGACAGCCATATCGCCGAACGACGG
>NZ_JYDF01000157.1:0-5839 GCF_003263525.1 Rahnella sp. NRRL B-41462
TCCGCTCCCTCCCCTGCGAAGGGGAGGGCTGGGGTGGGGTATTAAAGCAAAAACGTTGGGTGAAGTTTCCGCTCAGGCAATTGATTTACAGTCTAAAACCCCCTCCCAACCTCCCCCTTCGCAGGGGGAGGAGCAAACCGCAACGGGCTTATTTCCCGCTCCACGCCTTCAAATTCTGCTCCCGCGCTGACAGTTTCTGCTCAGGCGTCAGCTTGTTGTAATCCTTCGCCAGACCACTTTCCCAGTCACCGTACAGCGGATTTGGCAGCACGATATATTGTGTACCGAAGTGCTGATGGTTCTGATTCACAAACGCCCGACGCTGCTCGTTGCCCTGATGGTAGGTGGCAGAACCAAAGTCATTCAGGTTGTCGCCGATGTAAATCACCACGTGATAACCCGCGGCTTTGATGGAATCAAAACGTGCCTGCTTGTTGGAGGTATCAGAACTCAGCAGCATGGTTTTTTCATTGGCGCCGGTAAAGCCCAGACGGTTCATATTATCCAGTGTCGCGGCGTATTCGCTGGTTTTGCGATTGGACACGTAGAACATCGTGCCGCCGTGAGTGTTGACATAATTAGCGAATTCAACCGCACCGGGAACGGCTGTTGCCTGGCGGGCTGCTGTCCACTGAGACCAGGTCTTGCTGTCGAATGGCTTGTTCGCTTTGACCTGCCACGCACTGTATGCGCTGTTATCGAGCATGGTTTCATCGAGGTCAACGACAACGGCTTTCTTCTGACCAGCCAGAGGCTGCGCCTGATCGAAAGCCATTTTGGCCGTGTTAAATGCCTGATAAGCCAGCGCCTGATATTCACCGGATTGCTGGAACCAGTTCAGTGCCATGACGGACTGATCGTTCAGCTTCTGCTGGGCATCGGTTTTTTGCTGCGCACAGCCACTGAGGGCCAGCATGATTAAAGCACTGGTGGTGCAAAGCGAAATTTTATTCATTGGTTGTCCCTATGCTTGTTACGAAGGATTCGCATTCATGAAAATCGTTAAAACTTTAGCAGATTCAGCGGGGTGTGAAAGAATAAATGATGAGTTACGCGAGATGTGCCGGAAAATGACAGAAATGAAAAAGGCCGGAGGGTGAGTCCGGCCAAAAAAATCAAAGACAGAGAAATAACAATGAGGGGGTAAAACGCTTAAATTTAGAACTGATAAACCAGGCCAACGGCAGTGATATCGTCGTTGTTCAGAGCCAGTTTATTGTCGTCAGACAGTTGGTTGATTTTATAATCAACATACGCAGACATATTTTTGTTGAAATAATAGGTCGCGGCTACGTCAACGTATTTAACCAGGTCGGCATCACCGATATTCTCAATATCTTTTGCTTTAGTCTGGACATAACCCAGTGAAGGGCGCAGGCCATTTTCAAACTGATATTGTGCAACGGCTTCGAAGGTTTGTGTTTTATTCGCAAAACCGCTGCCAGCCGGTGCGCCTGCAATTCCGCCAGGGACGGTGATTGCCACCATATTACGGGTTTCAGCATACATTGCGGCTAAATAAACGCCATTTGCGTCATATTTCATGCCGCCAGTCCATGCGTCTGCTTTATCACCTTTGCCGTAAGTGGAATTACTCTGAGCAGTTGTGCGGTCAGAAGAAGCATAGGCACCACCCAGGCTCACGCCGCTGTCACCCAGTGCGTAAGTGGTGGAAAGTGCATAACCGTCGCCGTTAGCTGTGCTGCTGCCGCGACCGTCGTTTTCATTTTTGCCCTGGTACTGAACGGCAACGTTCAGACCGTCAACCAGGCCGAAGAAGCCACGGTTACGGTAGGTGGCTACGCCGTTGGTACGGCCAGTCATGAAGCGGTCAGCCTTGGTATAACCGTCGCCGCCGAATTCAGGGAACATATCGGTCCAGGCTTCAACGTCGTACAGCGCACCGTAGTTACGGCCATAGTCGACGGAACCGTATTGACCGAATTTCAGGCCAGCGAAGGCCAGACGGGTTTTGGTGCCGGTGGTGCTTGGCGTTTTGCTGTCAGATTCAGCATGGTTAGCCATGACGTTGTATTCCCACTGGCCGTAGCCGGTGATCAGGTCATTAATTTGTGTCTGGCCTTTAAAACCGAAACGAATATAACTCTGGTCGCCGTCATTGCTGGCAGCGTCAGAGAAGTAATGCAGACCTTTCACTTTACCGTACAGGTCCAGTTTATTGCCGTCTTTATTATAAACTTCCGCTGCGTGTGCGCCTGATGCAATCAATAAACCAGGAATTAAAAGTGCCAGAATATTACGTTTCATGAATTTTTACCCTGCATTTTCTATTAAAAGCTTTTTGGGAAAGCTTTATATGAAGTCTTATGGAAAGACGCTAATCACCATTTTTTGCTGTGCATTCCGTGTGGACTCGGATTTTTCTCAGCGAGAGTTTTTTACCGTATTTTTGTGATCAATTTATGACAGTCAGAAATGAACTTTTTCTTTTTTTACACATCCTCCGTTTTTTCTGCACAATTTTCGTTCACCCGTAAGGAGGAGGAATTGAGATTTCGGGCTGCGCCGGAAGCGGGTCTGTGTGACAATAGCTCCCACATTCCTGTCTCACTTCCAACAAAAAAGAGATGCATGGCGCTTTCCCCCGCAGTAAAAAATCAGATAAGCCAGTGGTACAAAGCCCTGCAACAGCAAATCCCGGACTTCATTTCCCGCGCTCCGCAACGTCAGATGATTGCAGAGGTGGCGAAAGCGTTCTCGGGGGATTCTGCACGGCATCTGGCCATTGAGGCGCCAACCGGCGTCGGGAAAACGCTGTCCTATCTGATCCCCGGCATTGCCGTCAGCCGCGAGGAAGAAAAACCGCTGATTGTCAGCACCGCCAACGTGGCGTTGCAGGATCAGATTTTTAGTAAAGATCTCCCGCTGCTGAAAAAAATTATTCCGGATCTGAAATTCACCGGCGCATTCGGGCGTGGCCGTTATGTCTGCCCGCGTAATCTGGCGGCGATGAGTAACGAGAATGCGCAGGGCGACCTCGGGTTGTTCCTCGGCGATGAACTGGCGCCTTCCAGCGGCGAAGAACAGAAACTCTGTAAAACGCTGGAAACCGCGTTGTCCCGCTACGAGTGGGACGGATTGCGCGATCATTACCAGAAAACCATCGACGATCCGCTGTGGATAAAAATCAGCACCGACAAAGCCAACTGCCTCAGCCGTAACTGCCACTATTTCCGCGAATGCCCGTATTTTGTGGCGCGCAAAGAGATTGAAAGTGCCGATGTGGTGGTGACTAACCACGCGCTGGTGATGGCTGCGCTGGAATCGGAATCGGTGCTGCCGCCGGCGAAAGATCTGCTGCTGGTGCTTGATGAAGGCCATCATTTGCCGGAAGTGGCGCGTGATGCGCTGGAAGTCGAGGCCGAAATCACTGCGGTGTGGAATAACCTGCAACTGGACAACTTTGTGCGCCAGATTGAGCAATGTCTGGCGCTGTTCACCCCGAAAAATCCGCCGCCGCTGACCCATGCTGAACGCCTGCATAACCACTGTGCCGAAATGCGCGAACTGCTGCTGCTGATCGAGCAAGCGGTCAGCCAGCATCTGCCGCCTGCAGAACCGGAAGCCGAATACCGTTTCGAGCTGGGCGTCTTACCCCCTGAACTGACCGAACAGTGCAGCCGCCTGTTTAAACTCACCGATGGCCTGCGCAGCCTGGCAGAATACATGGTGAATGACCTCAGCGAGAAAACCGGCAAGCACGATATTATGCGTTTACACCGCGCGATTCTGCATATGAGCCGCATGCAGGGGTATCTCGAAACCATGAGCAAACTGTGGCGGCTGGCGGCGCTGGACAAGGCCTCGAATGCCCCGATTGGCAAATGGGTGACGCGTTCGTATTTCGATAACCAGACACATCTGGTGTTTCATTGCGCGGGGATCCGCGTCAGCGAACAGCTGGAAAAAATGCTGTGGCGCAAAGTGCCGCATGTGGTGATCACTTCCGCGACATTGCGTTCGCTGAACAGTTTTTCCCGGCTTCAGGAAATGAGCGGGCTGACGGAAAAAGCCGGTGACCGGTTTGTCAGCCTGGATTCGCCGTTTAATCACGTCGAGCAGGGCAAGCTGGTCATTCCGCAAATGACCCTCGAACCGGTGATGGCCAATGAGGCCGCGCATATTCAGGAAATGGCAGATTTCTTCCGCGCTGAACTGGCGAAAGGGGGGCATACCGGTCAACTGGTATTGTTTGCCAGCAACCGTGCGTTACAGCAGTTTGTGGCGCTGTTACCGGATTTACGCCTGATGTTACTGGTGCAGGGCGATCAGCCGCGCTACCGGCTGGTCGAGGAGCACCGTAAACGCGTCGCTGCGGGCACCACCAGCGTACTGATTGGCCTGCAATCGTTCGCCGAAGGGCTGGACCTGAAAGGGGAACTGCTGACGCAGGTACATATCCATAAGATCGCTTTCCCCCCTATCGACAGTCCGGTTATTCTGACGGAAGGTGAATGGCTGAAAACGCTGAAACGCTATCCGTTTGAAGTGCAGAGTTTGCCCAGCGCGTCATTCAATCTGATCCAGCAGGTCGGGCGACTGATCCGCAGCCATGAATGTACGGGCGAAATCGTGATTTACGATAAGCGCCTGCTGACAAAAAGTTACGGTGCACGCCTGCTGGCGGCATTGCCGGTATTCCCGATTGAACAGCGCGAAATGCCAGCGCCCGGTTCAGTGAAGCGTCCCGATATTCTCAAGACCGCGAAGAAAGACCCGGTTCGTCGCCGTGCGCGCAGACGATAACTTCTTTCCACTGACACATGATTGCACAGACAAGGTAAGGCTACGATGGATTACACCAAACTCATCAAAGAAGTGGGACGGGGCAAAAATCACGCCCGCGATTTGAACCGTGAGCAGTCGCATGCGTTGTATCGCCACATGCTGGCGGGCGAGGTGCCGGATCTGCAACTCGGTGCGCTGCTGATTGCATTTCGTATTAAAGGCGAAGCGGAAGAAGAAATGCTCGGTTTTTATCAGGCGATGGACGAGTGCGTGATGCGCCTTCAGGCACCGGCTGATCGTCCGCTGCCGGTCGTGATTCCAACCTATAACGGTGCACGTAAACAGGCGAATCTGACGCCGCTGCTGGCTATCCTGCTAAGCCGTCTCGGCTTGCCGGTGCTGGTGCATGGTGTGGATGAAGATCCGACCCGCATCACCAGTGCTGAGATTTTTCGTGCGCTCGGCATCCGCGCAGCACAAAGCCAGCAGGACGCACAACAGCTTTCAGATGCGGCTGACGCACCGGTATTTGTGCCAATCTCCGTACTTTGCCCGCCAGTCGAAAAACAGCTCGCGTTGCGCTGGCAGATGGGGGTGCGAAACAGCAGCCATACCCTGGCGAAACTTATCACGCCGTTTACCGGTCAGGATTCCCTGCGTTTATCGAGTGTTTCGCACCCTGAATACGTGCAGCGTGTTTCCTCGTTCTTCCGCCAGATTGATGGCCGTGCGCTCCTGACGCAAGGCACCGAAGGGGAAGTGTACGCGAACCCTTCACGTTTTCCGCAGACGCACTTTATCGCCGGTGGCGAACAGCGCGTACTGGCCGAAAAAGAAGAGATTTTCGGTGCGGACGTGCCGGCAAGCAAAGATGTCGCCACTACCGTTGCCTACATTCAGGAATGCCTGAAGGGCGAACGCGCTATTCCGCAGGCGATCATCACGCAACTGGCGTGTTGTCTGGTGGCCGCAGAGGTTTGTGCCGATATGGTTGAGGCCAGAATGATTGTGGATCAGATTTTTTAAAAGCTGGGAATGAGCTCAGTTAGCTCCTCCCCCTGCGAAGGGGGAGGCGGGGAGGGGGTATTAA
>NZ_JYDF01000158.1:0-8126 GCF_003263525.1 Rahnella sp. NRRL B-41462
AGTTGCCTGCTAAACCCCCTCCCAGCCTCCCCCTTCGCAGGGGGAGGAGCAAAAAAAATTACTTAAACTGTGCCTGATTAAAAATCAGTGAGCCGTCGGCCAGCATGTAGACGCCGGAAAGGTCTTTGCTCTTACCGACCAGGTTGTCCGGCACGCCGAGATAGGCCACCGGCGCATCTGCCCACAGCAGTTTTTGCGCATCGGCATAGGCGGCTTTACGTTTTTCCACATCAGCCGTTTGCAGACCCGCTGTGATCGCCGCATCAACCTGCTTGTTGCTGTAATAAGAGACGTTATAGGCAGAAGGGATCCAGGATTCGGTGGCAAACAGCGGACGCAACGCCCAGTCTGCATCGCCGGTAGAGGCCGACCATGCGCCGTAGTACATTTCCACTTTGGCATCCGCCGGTTTCGGTGTGCTCCACAGACGCTGGTTAAGCGAACCGGAATCCATCGGCACCAGTTTCACGCGCACGCCGATCAGTGAAAGTTGTTGTTTCAGGAACTGCGCACTGCGGATACGGTCGGTTTTGTTCGAGCTCCACATTTCAACGTCGAAGCCCTTCTCATAACCGGCTTCTTTCATCAGCGCTTTGGCTTTAGCGATGTTATAGCTGTAATCCGGCGTGGTTTGTTTCTGATAGAACTGAACGTTTTTCGGCAGCGGCGAGGTGGACGGCGAACCCAGACCGGCGAAACCGACTTTCAGCCACAGATTACGGTCAATAGCGTAGTTAATCGCCTGACGGACACGCACGTCAGAGAACTCTTTTTTCTGCGTATTGAAGGCGATGTAATACAGATAGATGCCCGGATCCTGCGCAATATCCAGCTTCGGATCGCTCTTCACGGTATCCACCAGATCGGACGGCAGCGGATACACCGCGTCCACGCCGCCGGACTTCAGTTTCGCCACCTGCGTGGAATCTTCCGGCGTCGGGTAAAGCGTGACGGAATCTACTTTCGGCCAGCCTTTCTGCCAGTAGTTGTCGTATTTCACCAGTTTGACGTCTTTACCCTGCTGCCATTCCACAAACTTAAACGGACCGGTGCCGACCGGATGCACACTCAGATCCTGTTCGTTCGGGTATTGCTTTAACGAAGCCGGGCTGTGCATCACCGCCGACGGGTGCGCCAGGGTGTTGATCATCGCGCCAAACGGTTTGTTGAGGGTGATTTTTACCTGATACGGACTGACCACATCAACGGATTTGATCATGCTGAACAGCGAGTTACGTTTCAGATGATTGGCCGGATTGGCCAGCCGATCCAGGTTGGCTTTTACCGCATCAGCATTGAACGGCGTGCCGTCCTGGAAAGTCACATCGTGGCGAAGATTAACGGTGAATTCGGTCGCATCGCTGTTACTGGTGTAATCCGTCGCCAGCACCGGCACAACGGCCATTTTGCTGTCGAACTGGAACAGGCGTTCAAAAATACCGCTCTGAATGGAATAGCTCAGCGTATCTGTGGTGTCGTGCGGGTCAAAACCGGTCACGTCGGCATACATGGAAATACGCAGATCTTTGGCCTGAGCCGACGCCGCAAAACAAAGCGCCAGTCCGGCGGCAAGCAGGCTTTTACGCACTAAGGTCGAATGCATGGTGTTCTCCTGTGTGTCCCAAAAAAGAATGTTGAGTTATCCCTGTGCAACCCAGTGATGTTCACTGACGCGGGAATATTTGAGTTTTTCTATCTGTACACCCGCCGGATGCACCGGCGATTTCACTTCCACATCATCAAAATTGCGTAAAACACGTTGCGTCGGATCCGCCACCGGTACCGAACTGAGCAGGCGTTGGGTATATGGGTGTTTAGGATTACTAAACACGGCATCACGCGGGCCAATCTCGACAATCTGTCCGCTGTACATCACCGCCACCCGGTTGGCGATCCGCTCCACCACCGCCATGTCATGTGAAATAAACAGCCAGGCAACGCCGGTATCACGCTGAAGATCCATCATCAGATTGACCACCTGCGCCTGAATCGATACATCCAGCGCAGACACGGCCTCGTCGGCAATAATCACCTGTGGCTGCAATGCCATGGCACGCGCGATGGCAATACGCTGACGTTGCCCGCCGGAGAATTCGTGCGGATAGCGCCGCGCATGGAAAGGTTCAAGTCCGACACTTTTCAGCAGCTGATTGACCACCGGCGTGGCATCAGCCAGAGACTTTTTCAGGCCATGCAGTAATAAAGGTTCGGCAATGGAAAACCCGACGGTCAGACGCGGATTGAGCGAGGCGTAGGGATCCTGAAACACCATCTGGATCTGACGACGGACAGCCTGAAACGGGGTGTCGCGCATCAGGGTAATTTCTTTACCTTCGAGGTGAATGCTTTCGGATTCGCTGCCCACCAGCCGCAAAATCGCGCGACCGGTAGTGGATTTGCCGCAACCGCTCTCGCCTACCAGTGCCAGCGTTTCGCCCGGCCAGATAGAGAAGTCGATTTGTTCCACGGCGTGAACTTCTTTGGTCACGCGTGACAACACGCCGGAGCGGATCGGGTAACAGACACGCAACCCGCGCACATCGAGCAACGGCGGCGCATCGTAGTTGGCGGTTTTCTGATCGCCATCACCCGCTGAAATGTGAGGATGATCACCTGCAACCGATTGCTTTTCTGGCGAAATATTTTGGCCGGTTTTATCTCTTAACAGCGGGAAGCGGCGCGGCCATTTCAGCCCCTGCATGTCGCCCAGTTTCGGTACGGCGGCCAGCAAGGCGCGGGTATAAGGATGCTGTGCGTTGGCGAAAATTTCCGTCACACTGCCCTGCTCCACCACCTGGCCCTGATACATCACCACCACCCGATCGGCAATTTCCGCCACCACGCCCATGTCATGGGTGATAAACAGAACCGACATATCGGTGCCCTGTTGCAGGTCGCGCAGAATTTGCAGGATACGCGCCTGTACCGTGACATCCAGCGCCGTCGTGGGTTCGTCGGCAATCAGCAGCGCCGGATCGCAGGCCAGCGCCTGCGCAATCATCACGCGCTGACGCATGCCACCGGAAAGTTCATGCGGGTAACATTTAAGGATACGTTCAACGTCAGGAATACGAACCTGTTTCAGCAGCTCGCGGGCTTTGTTCAGCGCCGTGGCTTTATTCGCCATGCCGTGATCCAGCAGCCCTTCGGTAAGCTGATCGCCTACACGCAGCACCGGATTGAGCGAGGTCATCGGCTCCTGAAAAATCATCGACATTTCCTGCCCGCGCAGTTTGCGGCGCGATTCTGCCGACAGCGACGTCAGGGTATGACATTCGCCGTTGCGGCCAAAAAACTCGATACTTCCCGCATCGACGTGCGCCGAATCCGGCAGCAATCCCATGACACTCAGTGAAGTGACGGACTTACCGGATCCGCTTTCGCCCACCACCGCCACCACTTCACCTTTATTAATAGAGAAGGAAACGCCTTTCAGCGCCTGCGTTTTGCCTTGCCGGCCGGAAAATGTCACCGACAAATCGTTAATCTGCAAAATGGGCACTGTCATCAATAAACGCCTCCTTTATAAGTTGAACTGTTAAAGCCAAACTTCACCGTTTTCATAGCGCAATGCCGGTTCAGCGTCCTGCGCCAGCCAGATCGGGCCATCAAGATCGACACGTTCCGCCTGCACCGCTACCGGCAGCGCCGCCTCCATCGCAATGGATGAGCCCAGCATGCAACCGACCATAATGCGCAGATTGAACTGCCGAGCCACATCGGTCATGGCCAGCGCTTCTGTCAGGCCACCACATTTGTCGAGCTTGATATTGATCATCTCGTAACGGTCGCGCAGCCCTGCAATATCCGCACGCTCATGACAGCTTTCGTCGGCGCAGACAGGAACAGGATGCAAACAACGCACCAGATCTTTGTCATTACCGGCAGGAAGGGGTTGTTCGATCATCGCCACGTTGAATTCATGCAGCGCCTGAAACAGGCTGCCGAGATCCAAACCCAGCCAGGATTCGTTCGCATCCACCACCAGCGTGACCTGCGGGGCAGCGGCGCGGATAGCGGCCACTTTCTCGATAATCTGCTCGCGGTCGAGTTTGATTTTCAGCAACTTCGCGCCACCGGCAACTGCCACGGCGGCGGCATTGGCCATATTTTCCAGCGAATCCAGACTCAGGGTTTCGGCGGTAATCACCGAAACAGGCTTAGGCATATCAAGCAGTTGCCACAGGTCTTTGCCCTGTTTTGCCGCATCGAGACGCCACATTGCACAATCGAGGGCATTGCGCGCTGAGCCAACCGGCAACGCCTGTTGCAGCGCCTCGCGGCTCAGTCCCTGTTCCACCTGCGGACGGATAAGTTCCAGTTGCTCGCAAACGCTGTGCGGGGATTCCTGATAATGTGCGGTCGGTGTGCATTCCCCGACGGCGGTAAATTCACCGTCCGTCAGGTAAACACGTACCACCGTGACGGCGGTGCGGATACCACGGGAAATCGCAAATGGTTTTGCCAGCGGCAGTTCGACGGACTGGAAAGTCATCTGGATCATCAGGCGTTTTCCTTGATCCATTGCGCGATATTTTTGATACCGAAACGCACCGGATCGGTGGCCGGTACGCCGAATTCTTCGCTGATTTCCGCCAGCGCGATTTTGGCTTCTTCTTCACTGACGGAGGAGGTGTTAAGCGAGAAACCGGCGAGTCTTACGCCAGGGCTGGTCAGGCTGGCTGCCGCCAGATTGGTATCGAGACACTGGCGCAGCGTGGGCATAAACTGATGTGGCAGATGGCGCATGTGCGGACGACCAAGCTCGTGACACATCACTAATAAATGTGCCTGCGCGCCATGAATCAATCCCATGCTGACACCGGCAAAAGACGGATGATACAGCGAGCCCTGACCTTCAATGATGTCCCAGTGATCGTCATCGTTCGCCGGGGAAAGCGCTTCGACAGCACCGGAAATGAAGTCGGCAATCACCGCATCAATGGCAATACCGGCACCGGCCACCAGTACGCCGGTCTGACCGGTAGCGCGGAAATCAGCGTTCAAATCCAGCTCACGCATGGCCGCTTCAAGCGCCAGCGAGGTGTACATTTTGCCGACCGAGCAATCTGTGCCGACAGTCAGAATGCGTTTGCCGCTACGTTTCATGCCGGTGCCGGTATCCAGCGCCGGTTGCATGTGGCGCACATCGAACAGTTGCACATTATTTTCAGCGGCCAGCGCAACCAGCTCAGGAATGTCGTTCAGCCCCTGATGCAGACCGTTCGCCACATTCAGACCGGCGCTGATGGCCGCTTTGATCGAATCAATCCAGTGTGCTGGTAATTTACCGCCTGAATTTGCGGTGCCCAGCACCATGGTTTTCGCGCCCTGCGCTTTCGCCGTGGCGATATCCAGATCCGGCAACCCTAAGGACACAGAATCCGTTGCCAGACGAATTTGTCCGACACAAGCTTCAGGACGCCAGACGTGAATACCGCGCGCTGTTTTCGCCGCCAGCGGATCCATCACATCACCAAGAAATAAAAGATACGGCTTTGGAATTTGCTGCATGTCAGTTTCTCCGGGATCTATTTTTTTGAATGGGGTTTTAATCAGACTGCAGAGAATATTCCACGGGAGAAAGCGGCTGACGAATACTTGTTTGGGTCTGGGGTATAACCTTAGGCTATAGAGTTAGATATATGAATTTATTGTGGTTATTTGAGAAGAGAAACGGGGGCGGCCTGGGAGGCATTACACGAAATCACAGGTATAAAAAAAGGCAGAGCCAATGAACTCTGCCTTTGCGATTACCTTTTTCAGACACAGAATGGGGTAATAATTTAGTTCACTAACTTAGAAGCGGTAAGTCAGTGCTACAGCAACGATGTCGTCAGAGCTTACGCCCAGTTTGTTGTTGTCATCGATCTGGTTGATCATGTAGTCAACATAGGTGTACATGTTTTTGTTGAAGTAGTAAGTCGCACCGATTTCGAAGTATTTAACCAGGTCCGCATCACCCACACCTTCAACATCTTTCGCTTTAGACTGCACGTAACCGATTGAAGGACGCAGACCGTTTTCGAACTGATACTGCGCAACTAACTCATAACCCTGAGTTTTGTTAGCGTAGCCGCTCGTGGAGCCCACGGTGACTGGCGCCTGGTTACGGGTTTCGTTGTACATCGCTGCCAGATAAATCTGGTGAGCGTCATATTTCAGGCCAGTTGCCCATGCAGAAGCTTTGTCGCCAGCACCGATTGTGGCGTTGGTTTGTGCGTTAGTACGGTCAGAAGAAGAACCCGCAATAACTGCACCGATGCCGGAACCTGCGATATCTTCATAATCGATGGATGCGCCGTAACCGTCGCCGTTGCCTTTAGACGCTGAACGACCGTCGTTTTCGTTTTTACCCTGGTATTGCAGGGCGATGTTCAGGCCGGTAACCAGACCGAAGAAGTCCTGGTTACGGTAAGTTGCCAGACCACTTGAACGACCCACCATGAAGTTGTCATTGTTAGCAGTATCACCACCAAACTCAGGCAGCATATCGGTGAAGCCCAGTGCGTCGTAAACCACACCGTAGTTACGACCGAAATCGATAGAACCGAAATCTTTCACTTTCAGACCCGCAAAGCCCAGACGGGTTTTATTGCCCAGGTCGCCCTGAGATTCTGCGTGGTTAGCCTGAATGTTATATTCCCACTGGCCATAACCGGTCAGTGTGTCGTTAATTTGAGTTTCGCCTTTAAAGCCCAGACGCGCATAAGTCATGTCGCCGTCAGAACTTTTATCATCGGAGAAATAATGCTTAGCGGTTACACGACCATACAGGTCCAGTTTGTTACCGTCTTTATTATAGATTTCACTCGCGTTTGCGGTAGATCCCACTGCAATTAAAGAGACCGCTAAGGCCAACACACTGCGCTTCATCATTATTTAAGTTTCCTTGATTTTTTATAAAGGAGTTCTCATGCCCGCTTTCTTTTATATATCTGGAATATCGGGCTGTGAGTATTTGTACATGTTTTGAAATACGTCTGTCTGTAAAACGATTCGAACCTTAACACTGAGCACGAAAAGTTAAAATGGAAAAGTTCGCCTCATTAAGTCTTTTTTGCGTAAAGAGTTGTAACATAATATTTCTGTTATAAGCCGCTAACCCCCTGATTATATGCGCTTTTAGCATAACGTTTTGCACCACAACGGTGCGGTGCATTTTTTTGGTGCAAAACAGGTCTCGCATTGTAAAGTTATTGCAACCGAGATCACCTTTATCAAAAGGTTTTTATCTGTTAACAATCGTTAATGAATTAAGGAGGAATTTAGACGCGTTGCATTTAAATAGTGCATAGCAGGGTAATTATCACAAGGGTAAGTTCATTATCACATTAATAGAAAAAGCAGCCATAAGATTTTTGTACTACGCAATTTTTTTCGAATTAGGATTTTCGCTAAAGATATTGAGCAAAATAAAGTCAAATTAAAGGAAATAATAATGACCTGCGTGATTGAATTGAACGAAAGTGAATATTTTTACCTGCCCGAATCGCATCATTTTTATTCAAAACGGGCTTTTACTAAAAAGAAAATATAAAAAGAGAGGGCAGACTTGAGAAGGATAGGGAAATTTTTGGGGAGACTTTACTTTTGAGTGGCGATTATTTCGCCGTTCCAACCCTCTCCTTTGCAGGAGAGGGTACAAAAATTAACGGAACTGTGCGGCGTGGAGTTGTGCATAACGCCCCTGATGAGCCAGCAGTGATTCATGCGTACCCTGCTCAACAATGCCTTCTTTATCGACCACGATAATACGGTCAGCGTTCTGAATCGTCGCCAGACGATGGGCAATCACCAGCGTGGTCCGGCCCTCAGAAAGCTCCGCCAGCGACTGCTGGATAGCCTGCTCGGTGGCAGTATCCAGTGCAGACGTGGCTTCGTCGAGGATCAGGATTGGCGGGTTTTTCAGGAAAATCCGCGCAATCGACAGGCGTTGCTTCTGCCCGCCGGAAAGCTTCACGCCCCGCTCGCCAATCACCGTGTCCATGCCCAGCGGCAGTGCGTCAATGACGTCATCAAGGCGTGCGCGGCTGGCAGCCAGGCGGATTTCTGCTTCGCTGGCACCGAGCTTACCGTACGCAATGTTCTCGCGGATCGTCCCGCCAAACAGGAACACATCCTGC
>NZ_JYDF01000159.1:0-24723 GCF_003263525.1 Rahnella sp. NRRL B-41462
CTTCGCAGGGGGAGGAGCTAAAACAATCGTCAGAAATAACAGGCTTATATACCGCTGTTCCCCCGATCATCCCCGGCACAAACCGTGTTTAATACCTATCATCAGAGAGGTGCGAACCCGGTTAGTCGTGACTCTGAGGGTTGAGGGCGCCCGAAGAAATACCCCTGGAACAACGTACAACCTTCTTCTTTCAGACGCCGGAACTGCTCGTCGGTTTCCACACCTTCTGCCGTGGTCTGAATGTCCAGACTGCGGCTCATGCCGGTGATGGCACGGATAATTGCCAGTGCTTCGCGGCTGTCGTGCATGTCGTTAATGAATGACCGGTCTATTTTGATTTTATCGAACGGGAAAGACCGCAGATAACTCAGCGACGAATACCCGGTGCCGAAATCGTCCAGCGCAATCCGCACACCCAGCGATTTCAGTTTCCGCAATGTGCTGATATTGCCAAGCGTGTTATCGAGCAATACCGATTCCGTGATTTCCACTTCCAGACGTGACGGATCCAGCCCTGAGGCTTCCAGCGCTGATTCCACCACCGACAGCAGCCCGCTGTTTTTGAACTGAATCGGTGAAAGGTTAACGGCAACCGTCTGACTGCCTTTCCAGCTTGCGGCTTCGCGGCAGGCTTCGTGCAACGCAAATGAGCCAAGACTGTGGATCAGCCCCGTTTCTTCGGCAATCGGAATGAAATCGACCGGCATGATCAGCCCGTTTTCCGGATGATGCCAGCGCATGAGCGCCTCGTAACCCATTACGGCATCGTGGCGGGCATCAGTGATCGGCTGGTAGTAAAGACGCAACTGATTACAGGTAATGGCGTCGCGTAAGTCCATTTCGACCACCCGGCGTTTGCGCGCGGCGGCATCCATCTCAAGGCGGAAATCTTCATAACGGTTGCGGCCGTTACGTTTGGCTTCATACAGCGCCATGTCCGCACAACGCAGCAATTGATCGGGGGTGTTTTCCGTCGAACCGGCGAGCGCAATACCGATGCTCAGGCCGACGGATAACGAATGGCCATCGATAATGACTGGCGGACGTACTGATTCAATCAGGCGTTTGGAAATCTGGTGCGCGGCAGAAATGTCTTTCAGCCCCGGCAGCACCACGGCAAATTCGTCACCGCCGATGCGTGCCAGCGTGTCGTCATCGCGCAGCGTCATGCGCAGACGTTTGGCTATCGCGCGCAGCAGTTCGTCACCAACCTGATGGCCGAGCGCGTCATTGACGTTCTTGAAGTTATCGAGATCCAGACACAGCGTGGCGGTGTGGCTGTGAGTATAGCTGTCGCGCTGCAAGGCTTCACTGAGACGCTGGCTGAACAGAATGCGGTTCGGCAGACTGGTGAGGTTGTCGTGATGCGCCATGTGGTGAATACGGGCGTGGGCGGCCTGTTGGTCCGTCACGTCATCAGCAATCATCATCACGTAGCTGGTCTGAGGATCGTGCCCGCGGATCACCGAACTGGTGGTCTGCAACGTCCGGTCGCCAATAGCCGTCAGTAATTGCTGCTCGCTGCGGTGCAGGCCTTCTGCGCGCAAACATTCATCCGATTGCTTATTAATAAAGGTGCTCAGTCCGATGCCCATACAATCCTGCGGGCGCTTACCGAGCATTTTGTCGCGGGGAATCCCCAGCAGACGCTCTGCCTGGCGGTTGACCAGCAGAATTTCGCGCGAGACGGCATTCTCGACAATCACCGAGGACGGGATATTGGCGATCACGGTATTGAGGAAATGTGACAGGGACGAGAGCTGCTCGCTGTTGGATTCGGCCAGTTCTTTGGCCTGCAACAGGGCCTTTTCCGTTTCACGACGCTCCGTGACATCACGGGTGATTTTGGCAAATCCGATGATTTCCCCGGCTTCGCGTAAGGCTTCAATAATAATGTGCGCCCAGAAGCGCGAGCCGTCTTTACGCTGTCGCCAGCCTTCGGATTCGTAACGGCCAGTGGAACGCGCCGTTTCCAGCCCGCGTTGCGGCCAGCCGTTTTGTCTGTCTTCTTCGGTGTAAAAACAGGAAAAGTGCTTACCGACAACTTCTTCAGGCGTATAACCTTTCGCCCGCTGCGCACCGGCATTCCAGTTCGCAATATGGCCATCGGGAGTCAGCATATAAATCGCATAGTCTTCTACGCGCTGAACCAGCAATCGATAAAGTACATCAGAATCTTCACTCATATTTTTTGCCTGATAGCTGGCCGTCTCTGCACGGGGTCCGTCCAAATCAGAGTCCGGCTAAATAGTGCGCCTGTTCCCGACGCATTTTTGCTGTGATGTGCCCGTGAAACGTTAGCATAAGAAAATTCTTACTTCGCCAAATTTTGCTTCTAACGTGCTTAAATTTAAGCGTATTTAGCAAAAAGATCGGCCTTAAGTGAAATCTGTTATTTGGGTTTTAACTAACGGGAGTGTTATCGGCAGGGAAGTTCGGGGCTTTAATAAAAAGGCACATAATGTTCATGCGTTACAAGCAGTTAATCAGCATGTAAAAAAGCCGCAACAATGTGCGGCTGAGTCTTTGGCGCTTAAAGATGCTCAGGATTGAAACAACAATCAGGATAAAGCTGAATCCGCTGTGTTTAACGGATAATTTAAACTGCGTTTAGGGAAAGCTGATGGAGGCGCAGGGGCCGTTAATCACCGAATCCCGCAAAATAAGTTCAGACACAAACTTATTCTGTTGGGATAAATAACCGCCATCGAGCATGGAAATAATCTGACTGATGACTTCACTGACCATATCGCTGACCGGATCCTTTACACTCGACAGCGCCGGAATAAGAAACGGCGCGGTCGGGATATTATCAAACCCGATCACCGAAACCTGTGCGGGTACGGCAATACCGGTTTCGTTCAGTTTTTTCATCGCGCCGATCGCCATTTCATCGTTACTGGCCAGAATTGCGCTGAAAGTCTGACCGGTCATCAGCAGGGTTTCCACGGCGGCAGCGCCGCTGGCTGGCGACCATTTTCCCTGCGCAATCAGCGATTCCCTGACCGGCAATCCGGCTGCGGCGAGCGCCTCTTTATAACCCGAAAGACGTTCTATCGCCGTCGGGGAATCCAGGGAACCGGTGATAAACGCAATATTATGGTGACCGTGTTCAATCAGGGTCTGTGTGGCATTAAAACCGGAACCTTTGTGGTCGCAGTAAATACAATGGCTCTGATGTTTGCGCAATTTACGGTTAACCACCATCACCGGTTTTTTATATTTATCGATGATCTCATCCATTTCATCAACGGATAAAAAGCGCGGATAAATAATAATGCCGTCGCAGCGTAAATCATGCAGAAACTGAATGGCTTCCCGTTCTTCTTCGGCGCTGTGTTTGCCATCGATCAGGATCAACTGACGGCCATTGGCGTCGAGTTTTTTTGCCGCCTGAGAAATTAACTCACTGAAATAATTGCCGTTGTACAGCGTGTTGGTCACCACCAGGCCAATGCACATCGACTTGCTGGTCGCCAGATTGCGCGCCAGTAAATTTGGCCGGTATCCCGCTTCCTCAATGGCTTTAAATACCTGATCTTTCGTTTCCTGGCTCACATAACCTTTACCGGAAAGTACACGGGAAACGGTGGCTTTGGAGACGCCCGCTTTATTAGCCACTTCCTGCATTGTCGACATCAGGGCTTCCTGAAAGTGAAAAATGATGCGTCATTCTACACATTTCAGCCGTTTTACGATGTTTTTGGCATAACAGAACGGCAGTGAGAGATCGTCATCACAAAAATAAAACAACGTTGCATTTTTTTATTGAAGTTACAGATGGAACTGAACATTCTCGTATGAAACCGGTTACCTATCGTTTCACAGCCTTTCATAAAAAAAGCATAACGTTCATAAAAAGTGGTTTCACAGGAGCCAGGGCTTCTGAAAAACATTCATAACCCTATGAATCTGAGAGAGTTGTACACATGTCTAAAAATTTTGCAGCAATATCACAATCGATTGTGGATGCCATCGGCGGCGCACAGAACGTTGCGGCAGTGACACACTGCATGACGCGCCTGCGCTTTGTGCTGAATGACGAATCTGTTGTTGATGCCGCCACACTGAAAGCCATTACCGGCGTGATGGGCGTGGTGCGCAACGAAAAACAGTGCCAGGTGATCATCGGTAACAACGTTTCTCAGGCGTACGCTGAAGTGCTGAAACTGCTGCCGGAAGGCTTCTCAGCCAGTGACGACAGCGCTGCACCGGCGAAAAATAAAATCACCCTGAAACGTATCGGCTCCGGCATTCTGGATGCGCTGATCGGCACCATGTCGCCGCTGATCCCGGCCATTATCGGTGGTTCAATGGTGAAACTGCTGGCGATGATCCTGGATATGACCGGCGTGTTCGACAAGGGCGCTTCCACGCTGGTGATCCTCAATACCATCGGCGACGGTGCGTTCTTCTTCCTGCCGGTGATGGTGGCGGCGTCGGCAGCGGTGAAATTTAAAACCAATATGTCGCTGGCGATTGCGATTGCCGGGATCCTTGTCCATCCGGCGTTTATCGATTTAATGGCGAAAGCGGCACAGGGGCAGAAAGTCGAATTTATCGGCATTTCCGTCACGGCGGTGAAATACACCTACACCGTTATTCCGGCGCTGTGCATGACCTGGCTGCTGTCTTACATTGAAAAATGGGTCGATCGCATTACACCGGTTGTCACTAAAAACTTCCTCAAACCGATGCTGATTATGCTGATTGCCGCACCGATCGCCATCATGCTGATTGGTCCGCTGGGCATCTGGATCGGTACCGGGATTTCAGCGGTGGTGTATACCGTTCACAGTTATCTGGGCTGGCTTTCTGTCGCCATTATGGGCGCGGCCTGGCCGCTGCTGGTGATGACCGGCATGCACCGCGTATTCACGCCAACCATTATTCAGACCATCGCAGAAACCGGCAAAGAGGGCATGGTGATGCCGTCCGAAATTGGCGCGAACCTGTCACTGGGCGGTTCTTCACTGGCGGTCGCGTGGCGTACCAAAAACCCGGAACTGCGTCAGACTGCGCTGGCCGCAGCGGCTTCAGCGATTGTCGCCGGGATTTCCGAACCCGCCTTGTACGGCGTGGCGCTGCGGCTGAAACGTCCGCTGATCGCCTGCTTAATCAGCGGCTTTATTTGCGGTGGCGTGGCGGGATTAGGCGGACTCGCCAGCCATTCGATGGCGTCGCCGGGGCTGTTTACCAGCGTGCAGTTCTTCGACCCGTCGAATCCGATGAGCATTGTCTGGGTGGTGGGCGTGATGGTCCTCGCGGTGGTGATCTCCTTCTTCACTACCTTGCTGCTCGGATTTGAAGATATTCCGGTGGAAACCGTGGCGCCAAAAAATACAGCGCCGGAATCAACGGCTTCCGCCGCCTTTGCGGTTTCGCAAAGCGCAGTTAAATAAATTAAAGGAGAGGATTTTACATGTCAGCATCAGCATTTCCTGAAGGTTTTTTATGGGGCGGCGCGATTGCCGCAAACCAGGCCGAAGGCGGCAGTTTCGAAGGAGGCAAAGGGCTGACCACGGTAGATATGATCCCGCATGGCGCGCACCGTCTGGCGGTAAAAACCGGTCAGGAAAAACGTTTCTCCCTGAAAGACGACGAGTTTTATCCGGCGCATCAGGCGATTGATTTCTACCATCGGTACAAAGAAGACATCGCGCTGATGGCAGAAATGGGCTTTACCGTGTTCCGCACCTCGATTGCCTGGAGCCGTCTTTATCCCAATGGTGATGAGCAGGTGCCGAACGAGGAAGGTATCGCGTTTTACCGTGGCGTATTTGCGGAATGCAAAAAGTACGGCATCGAACCGCTGGTGACGCTGTGCCATTTTGATGTGCCGATGCATCTGGTCATCGAATACGGCTCGTGGCGTAACCGCAAAATGGTGGAGTTTTTCGCCCGCTATGCGCGTACCTGTTTTGAAGCGTTCGACGGGCTGGTGAAATACTGGCTGACCTTCAACGAAATTAACATCCTGCTGCACAGCCCGTTCTCCGGTGCCGGTTTAGTCTTTGAAGAGGGCGAAAATCAGGAGCAGGTGAAATATCAGGCGGCGCACCATGAGCTGGTGGCCAGTGCTTTAGCGACAAAAATTGCCCATGAAGTGAACCCGGAGAATCAGGTCGGTTGTATGCTGGCTGGCGGAAATTTCTATCCGCAAACCTGTAAACCGGCTGATGTCTGGGCGGCCCTGCAAAAAGACCGCGAGAACCTGTTCTTCATCGATGTGCAGGCGCGTGGCGAATATCCGTCATATACCCGCCGCGTCTTTGCCGAAAAGGGCGTTAACGTCGTGACTGAGCCGGGCGATGACGGCATCCTGAAAAACACCGTCGATTTTGTCTCGTTCAGTTACTACGCGTCGCGTTGTGCGTCAGCAGACATGAACGACAACAACAGCAGCGCGGCGAATATTGTTAAATCGCTGAAAAATCCGTACATCGAGGCCAGCGAATGGGGCTGGGGCATCGATCCGCTCGGTCTGCGCATCACCATGAACATGATGTACGACCGCTATCAGAAGCCGTTATTTCTGGTCGAAAACGGCCTCGGCGCGAAAGATGAAATCAACGCGCAGGGCGAAATCAACGACGATTACCGCATCAGCTATCTGCGTGAGCACATCCGCGCGATGGGTGAAGCGATCACCGATGGCGTTCCGCTGATCGGCTACACCTCATGGGGGTGTATCGATCTTGTCTCCGCCTCGACCGGTGAAATGAGCAAGCGCTACGGCTTCGTTTATGTCGACCGCGACGATGCCGGTAATGGCACGCTGGAAAGAAAGAGAAAGAAATCGTTCTGGTGGTACAAGAAAGTGATTGCCAGTAACGGGGGGGATCTGGGCTAATGCCGTAACGGGGGAATATCCGCAGACCGGGTATTCCCCGTTACCGGAAGGTATTAATTAATCATTTCATTTACTGAAGTTATTTTCGTCATTATTTATTATAGTTTTAACGTTATTATTTCCTGTAACAAACATGCAATATAATTATCCCATTGCATCCACTCTGCTATTTTTTTCTCCTTCTCCATTAATTCTATTTTAATTTCACCCTCTGTCACGCGGGGGAATTTGCCTGTTGGCTCAGCAAATTAGGCAAAAAGAGTGTGATCTTAATTGCAGAACCTGAGCATGCAAATTGCAGCTATTGTTCGCAGGTAATAAAAAGCAGCGAATAATATGAGTTAATGCATTTTAACATCAGGAGTGATGAATGAAAAAGCAATGGAGCAGGGAACAGGCGGCTGCGTGGAGTGAGCAACAGGGCTGGATTTGCGGATTTAATTATCTGCCGCGCACGGCGGTTAACTGGACCGAACTGTGGCAGCGTGAAACTTTTGATGCGCCGGTGATTGATCAGGAACTCGGCTGGGCACAGGAAGCGGGTTATAACCAGTTGCGTATCAATCTGCCGTTTATCGTCTGGCAGGCCGATCGCGACGGTTTGCTGGCGCGCATCGATCAGTTTCTCAGTATTGCCCGTCGTCATGACATCAGGGTCATGCTCACGCTGATGGACGATTGCGGATTCTCCGGCGATGAGCCGTTCCTCGGGCCGCAAAAAGCACCGGAACCGGGCAAACATAACAGTCAGGCGGCTGCCAGTCCGGGGCGGGATGTGGTTTGCAACCGCGATATGTGGCCGGAGGTGGAGATTTATGTGCGCGACATCATCCGTCATTTCCGCACCGACGACCGTATTGCCATCTGGGATTTGTACAACGAACCGGGTAACCGTGGCACGTTCGCCACCGGACTGGAAGAAACGATGTATGACGAAAAACTGGAAGGGTTTGCGCTGGAACTGATGCATAAGGCATTTGTCTGGGCGCGCGGGGAAGATCCCGTCCAGCCGCTGACCGTCGGTGCCTGGCATTGTTCACAGGATCCGGACCAGCCGGAAAGCGAGTTTTTCACCCATCCTATTGATGTGGCGGCGGCTGAACTTTCTGACGTCATCAGTTTTCACGCGTATGTCGCGACGCCGAAACTTTTACAGACACTGCGTTTCTGGCAGAAATTCAACCGCCCGATGTTATGTACCGAATGGCTGGCGCGCCATGTCGGCAGCGTGTTTGAGGAGCAACTGCCGCTGTTCAGCGCGTTCAATGCGGGCTGTTATCAGTGGGGATTAGTGCGCGGTAAAACCCAGACCACGCTGCCCTGGCCCTCGGTGCGCAAGGGCAATCACGATTATGCCCATTTATGGTTTCACGATGTGCTCGACGAATACGGCATTCCGTTCCGGCGCGCCGAAATGGATCTGGTCCGCCGTTTAACACGCATTAAGAGTACAGGTTGATTATTCAGGTTTTGACATGCTGAATTATTATGCTGCTGAAACAGCATTATGTTTCCATGTTACAGGCCGAAATTTGAAAGAAAAGGCGTCCGTTGGCATCCGGGAAACTGCGTGCTGACGGACTTTTTTTTACTTCATTAAGTTGTTCATATTTTTTCGTGATGAATTCCCCTAAAAATTTAAGTTTTGTCAAAAACGGGCGATAAAAGAGAAATACCGAATGGGTGACTGACAAACCCTGTCAGTGAGTTATGGATAATCACCACATCACCTCACTGTAGCTTTAGGATTAAACGATGGCGCGTCGCGTAAAGTGCCGCTCGGCGGAGCGGCTGGTTGATATATTAACGGAGCTACACCTGAATGGCGTTGTTAAACGCAATTCGCTTATGGAGAAATTCTCAATCACTGAACGGACGGTCTATCGTGATTTGAATGCACTGTCGACGGTCATTGAGCACTGTGGCGAAGGTGAATACCGGCTTTCATCCGCTCTGCAATCGACACAAACGGAAAATTTGCATCATTCGCTGGCAAAATTTTTGCAGGCTGACAGTTACTTCCCCGAACGTGGAAGTGATTTTTGGCAGTATCTCGATGCCCGATTGAACGAAAAACATATCAGCATTCGGAATGCCAGCCCTGAACATACGTTAAAGGCCGATCTTCGTCGTCATTTCCCGGCCATCGAGAAAGCCATCAGACAGCGGAATCTCTGTAAACTGACCTATAAAGGTAAAGACCGGGAACTCCACCCGTACCGGCTTATCAATCAGCACAATATCTGGTATTTACAGGCGACAGATAAAGGGAAGCTGAAATCTTTTTCACTGAGTCAGATCGAGTGGCTGGATATTAAAAAAGAAACCTTTATTCCCGATATTACGGTAATGGCTTTACTGGAAAGCAGTCAGGATCCCTGGATTAGCCGGGAAGGCTTTGACGTGAAACTTCATGTGAAAGGACGCCATGCTCATTATTTCAAAAGACGTGACTTACTGCCTGAACAGAAAATGCTTCAGGATGACGGAAATGGTGTTGTCGTGAGTTGCCGGGCTGCGCATGAAAATCAAATATTACCGCTGATACTTTTCTGGTTGCCGGAGATAGAAATTCTTGAACCTTTCTGGCTCAGGGATGCGCTTTTCCGTTTATTAAAAGGCTACCTGTCCTCAGCTGAAAAATCCTTACTGCCCGCAGAGGCAAAATAATTTAAATAACAATGGAGATGTATTATGGCAATTCCTCTAATCATTTTAGGTGCCGCAGCAATTGCAACTGCCGTCGGCGGTAAAAAAGCGTACAAAGGCTATCAGGACAAATCTGAAGCCAATGAGATCCTTGAGGGGGCTAAAAATCGCTATGACAGTCGCAAGAAAGCCTTCGATATCGTCAATGATGACGCTTCCCGCAAACTTGAACGCCTGGGTAAAAAAGAATTAAGAATTGGCGAGGAATTCCGCGAGTTTGACACCATAGCTAAAGAACTTTTGGCAAAAATGGAGCAAGACGGCCATACCCAGTTGCGTCTGGAAATACCACAGCATCGTTTAAACAAGATTGAGAAGCTGGCTATTTCGGCGACCGAATATCTCGGAACTGTTGTGGGGGCCGGAACATCAGGTGCAGCGGCCGGATTCGCTGTTTACAGTGGTGTCGTGGCGTTTGCGGCGGCCTCCACCGGCACACCTATCGCAGCACTCTCAGGTGCAGCAGCCTATAATGCCACGATGGCTGCCATTGGCGGAGGCTCGCTGGCGGCAGGCGGTTGGGGTATGGCCGGTGGGGCGATGGTATTGGGCGGCGCGGTGGTTGCACCCATCCTGATGATCGCCGGCTGGGCTTATGCGGCACATGCGGAGAAAGCACTGGAAAATGCACAGGATGTCGCCCGTCAGGTGAGATCTGCCGTAGATAAAATGAATCTGGCCGAGTCGCATCTTAAAGTGGTGAATAAATATGTTGATTCTATTTATACTTCCTTGTCTCAGCTTCACACCCTTTTTGCGACCTATTTCACCCCGCTGAAAGAAATGCATCAGAAAATTCTCGAGCGTCGTAATAACAATATTCAGGATGCTATTGAAGACTCTGAAGAATGTCTGCGTATGATTGAGAATGGTTACATGCTGGCGGCTATTATGACTGATGTCATTACCACGCCGTTATTTAAACCAGTGACCAATGAAAAAAATGAAGCTGTTATTGAGAACGGTGTCGTGCAATTGCAGACCGATACGGATGGGATCAACGTGCTGAATAAACACGCACTGGATAAGGCGTTGGCTAAATCCGAAGTGGATAGCGCGAAATATACCTTAAAAGCTTAAAACTGACCGGGCCTGCGTGCCCGGTATTTTTCAGAGTGGCTATTTATACAACAGGTGGCATTATCCTATGGCGACGCAGGAAATAGATTGGGGAAAGGAATTACATGAGACTGTGGTGAAAAGTCTCGCAACATCATTTGGCCTTGATTTTCTGCTGCTTAAAGATCAGGACGGCGGTGATGTTAATACGATTCAAAATGTCCGAAAGGGGATTTACGCTACTGAAGAAGAACGCACGCGGTATGAAAACCGTGCAGCCTATGATCCTGATGTCTACCATCAACATGCAAACTATAAAAAAAAACAACGCCAGCGTCAGTGCGCAGCGCAAAGCCGGGACATTAACGGACAGCTACACGGGCGAAACGCTAAAGCCCAATGACAAGGTGCATCTTGACCATATTATTGCCGCCAACGAAATTCATCATGATGCGGGTCGGATCTTGTCAGAACTGAACGGAGCCGATCTGGCCAATGATGACAGCAATCTGACGCCGACCGGAGCAACGCTAAACACCTCTAAAAAAGCACTGCCGATGTCGGATTTCGTGAAAAAATTGCAAAAGGAATATCAGGTTAATCAGCAGGAAATCGCGACCTTAAAAAGTCAGCCGGTGCTGACGGAGAAACAGCAGAAGCGCCTGCAAAGTCTGGAAAATAAGTCTAAAGCAGATTTTGAACGGATGCAGAAAGCAGATGAAAAAGCACGGGGGCGTTATGAATCAGAAGTCAACCTCAGCTATTACACCAGCAGCAAATTTGCCCTGAATGTCGCCAGTGCGTCGTTATCAACCGGATTGCGGATGGGAAGCCGTCAGATGCTGGGGCTTATCCTCGCAGAGGTCTGGTTTGAAGTTCACGAACGCATCCCTTCCCTCTATGCCCGCCAGCGTAAACGCTTTGATGCCAGAGAATTCCTGGGTGATATCGGTGAAACATTGGTCGCCGCATGGGAACGGGTAAAAGCAAAATTTCGTGATTTTCTCACGGCCTTTAAAGACGGCGTATTGGGTGGCGTGCTGTCGGCTATCACCACGACGTTGTTTAACATTGTTTTCACTACGAAAAAGATGCTGGTCAGATTGATCCGCGAGATGTGGAATAATCTGGTTCAGGCATTCAAAATCATGGTGTTCAATCCGGATAATCTGCCGCCAGGCCAGCAGGCCAAAGCGGCGAGTCGCGTGATAGCCGCGGGAATTGCCGTCGTAACGGGTGTGCTGATTAATGAATATCTGGCGAGTGTATTTCTGTTCCCGTTCGGCCCTGAACTTGCTGCATTTTGCAGCGCACTGGCGACGGGGATCCTCACGCTGACCATGAATTATTTTCTGGAAAGCAGTGCTCTGATGCAAAAACTATGGGCATTCCTCGACAGATTCAAGGATAAATATCAGAAAGCGGTAGACTATTTCCAGAATGTGAATGCGGAGCTTGATCGTTATATTCTGGAATTAACCCGGATTGAGTTTGCTATGGATGCGGATGAACTTGCCGCATTTACCGGACATTTAGGGTTGATCAATGATGAAATTTGCCGCGGATTGCTGCTGAAAGCAGAGGCGGAGAAACGCAATATCAGCCTGCCTTTTGAGGCCGGAAATGCACAATCCACCCGAAGCTGGCTGAGTTCTTTATGAGTCTGACGCCATCTTTTCCCTGTAATCAGTGCGGTGCCTGTTGCCGCCATGTTCATCGGGCAGAGGAAACGCGCTATCTCGATCGCGGTGACGGTGCCTGCCGTCACTACGATGATACCCGCCGCCAATGTAAGGTTTATGACCAGCGCCCGCTGATATGTCAGGTCGAAAAACAGTTTTTACTGAATTATCAGCAGCAATATAGCTGGCCTGAATTTATCGAACTCAACCAGATAGCCTGCCGCGTACTTGAGACGTTGTAATCATCAATACGCGCGGGGACAGGCTACCTGCACCGGTATTTCATCTCCGGCACACTTCTTGCTTAACCTGATCAACCTCTGTCTGATATCAGGTTCCTCCATGTCCCTTTCTGCCCTTAGTTTCGTACTGGCATCGAAAAAAAGTGAAATCATCTGCCTGCAACAACTGCTGGAGATGGGCAAGCTGGTCGGCGCGGTCAGCCAGCTGATCCATGTGCTGCAACGTGAGCGGGGCACGGCGAACATCTATTTATGTTCGCACGGCGAACTGTGGGCGGAACAACTGAGTGAGCGGGCGTTACAGGTTCAGATGGCGGAACAGGCGGTGGACCAGCAGTTGCTTGCGCGGGATCTTAACGGACAGAGCATGGGCAATGCGCCGCGTCTGTTCAGCCGTATCGCTGCCGTCTTACACAGCCTCAGCACATTGCCGGTGCTGCGCCGTCAGGTGCGGGCGCTGGATATCAGCCAGCCGGAAGCCATGCGTCAGTACAGCGAGGTTATCCGCACGCACCTGGCGCTGGTATTTGAAGCCGCCGATATTTCGGGTGACCCGTCCATTTCACGGGCGTTACTGGCGATGTTTAGCTTTATGCAGGGTAAGGAACTGGCCGGGCAGGAGCGTGCATCAGGCGCTGCAGGGTTTGCCGCGCGGCACTTCGATGACGTGACGCATCAGTTGCTTTTAGATCTGATCGAAGGTCAGGAGCGGTGTTTTCAAACCTTCAGGGAATTTGCCGATGTCCGCTGTCTGGCGCTGTGGCAACAACAACTGAGCGCCGACAGCAGCGAGTTCGAGCGCCTGCGCCGGATTGCCTGCACCCGAACCACCCCGGCAGATGACGGCCCGGATGCTGCGCTGCGCTGGTTTGAGGTGACCACGGTGCGTATTGACGGCATGAAAGTGGTGGAAGATTTACTGGAAGACATTCTGATGGAGTGCTGCCGTGAGCGGATCCGCGAAGCGCAGGCGTCGCTTGCCCTTCAGCAGCAAGATATCGGAGAAATGCCGCAGCAGGAGTCGCATTATTCGGCGCTGATGCCGCCGCAGCTCAGCCGTTGCGTACTGGAGCTGGTCGAGCAGCAATCCCGTCAGTTACAGGCGCTCGATGCCGAACTGGCCGGGCTTCGCGCCACGCTGGCTGAGCGAAAACTGGTGGAACGCGCCAAAGGGTTGCTCATGCAACACCACGGCCTGACCGAACCGCAGGCGCATAAAACTCTGCGTGATATGGCGATGAACCAGAACAAGAAGCTGTCGGAGATTGCCGAAGCGATGCTTGCGGTGTCGGCTGTATTAGGGAAGAAAGGCGACTAATCCCTAAGGAGTATCTGCACTGTCCGTGTGCCATTGTGATGTGCACTGCGTGCTGTGGCGGTGCACCAGGCGGTCAGGCGAGTGCGGGAAATGCGCTAACCGGCTGATTTTATTGCGATGCACGAAGTTGGCATACAAGCTGCATTGTTTTACAACATAAGGACTAAACCAATGGCGGTTTAGTCAGGATTACGGATAAAGGCGTCCGTCAGCGTTCAGGAAACTGAGCGCTGACAGGACGCTTTTTTTTTTGCTCATTTTTCAACATTACAGGAAGCCGCAATGACGCAAGACGATAAAAAAACTCCGGGGCAATTCTCCCGCCGCCGCTTTATTGCCGGCAGTGCGGTGCTGGGCGGCAGCATGATGATGCCGGGCTTTATGAACGGCGTCTGGGCGGCCGGTTCAGATGCGCCCGAGAAAAAAGAAATCCGCGTCGGGTTTATTCCGCTGACCGATTGTTCGTCCGTGGTGATGGCGGCAGTGAAAAAGTTTGATGAGAAGTACGGCATCAAAATTATCCCCAGCAAGGAATCAAGCTGGGCGTCGGTACGCGACAAACTGGTGTCCGGTGAACTCGATGCCGCGCATGTGCTTTACGGGCTGGTGTATGGCCTGCAACTGGGTGTGTCCGGCCCGCAGCATGACATGGCGATGTTGATGTCGCTCAACAATAACGGGCAGGCGATCACGCTTTCAAATCAGCTGAAACAGGCCGGTGTCACCGATGCGGCTTCGCTGAAAAAAATGGTCGATGCCCGCGCCAAAGGCACCTACACCTTTGCGCAGACATTCCCCACCGGCACGCATGCCATGTGGCTGTATTACTGGCTGGCGAACGCCGGTATTCACCCGTTTAACGATGTGCGCAACGTGGTCGTACCGCCGCCGCAAATGGTGGTGAACATGAAGATCGGCAACATGAGCGGTTACTGCGTCGGTGAACCCTGGAACCAGCGCGCCATACAGGACGATATCGGTTTCACCGCCGCCACGTCACAGGAGATCTGGCCGGATCATCCGGAAAAAATTCTCGGAACGACGTCAGCCTGGGTCGCAGCCAATCCGAATGCCGCCCGTGCGCTGACCGCCGCCGTGCTTGATGCCTCACGCTGGATTGACACCTCCGATGCCAACCGCATCGAAACCGCGCAGGTCGTCGCCGCCCGCGCCTACATCAATACGCCGGTGGCAACGATTCAGGGGCGGATGCTCGGTGATTACGAAAACGGACTGGGCAAAAAGTGGAAAGATGCCCACAGCATGCGCTTCTTCAACGACGGCGCAGTCAACTACCCGTATCTCTCCGACGGCATGTGGTTCCTGACCCAGCACAAACGCTGGGGATTGCTGGACAAAGATCCGGACTATCTGGCGGTGGCCAAAAAAATCAACCGCATTGACGTCTACAAACAGGCGGCGACGGCGGTCGGCGGCATCAACCTGCCGTCCGGGGATATGCGCAGCAGCACGCTGATGGACGGGAAAGTCTGGGACGGCAGTAATCCTGCTGAATACGCCAACAGTTTTGCCATGAAACGCTAAGTGAGGTCGCCGATGTCCATGAATTCAAAACCTAATGTTATCGCGCTGACCGAACCGGTGAGTGCAGAAATTGTACCGATCGCCCCGGTAACGCAGAACGCCGCGCCGCCGGTCCGCGCCGCCAAAACGGCTTACCTCGCCCGGTTGCGCGTGGTGATGCACCGCGTGTTGCAAAAAGCCATTCCGGCATTGCTGGGCGCCATCGTCGTGATCGCGCTGTGGCAGATTGCCGCGCTCAGCAGTAAAGGGTTTCCGACGCCGCTGAAAACCTGGGAAGCGGCCAAAGTGATTTTCGCCGATCCGTTTTACATCGCCGGACCGAACGACATGGGCATTGGCTGGAACGTACTGGCATCGCTCAAACGTGTGGCGATGGGCTTCGGGCTGGCGGCACTGATCGGCATTCCTGCCGGATTCCTGATCGGGCGTTTCAGTTTTATCGCCAGCATGCTCAATCCGATCATTTCATTGCTGCGGCCGGTCAGTCCGCTGGCGTGGTTACCCATCGGTTTACTGCTGTTCCAGCGCGCGGAACCCGCCTCGGCGTGGACCATTTTTATCTGCTCGATCTGGCCGATGATCCTCAATACGGCTGAGGGCGTAATGCGTATTCCGCAGGACTATCTCAACGTCGCGCGGGTGCTGAAACTCAGCGAATTCACCGTGATGCGCAAGATCCTGTTTCCGGCGGTACTGCCTTACATCCTCACCGGTGTGCGTCTGTCGATTGGTATCGCCTGGCTGGTGATTGTTGCGGCCGAAATGCTCACCGGCGGTGTCGGGATTGGTTTCTGGATCTGGAACGAATGGAACAACCTCAACGTGGAAAACATCATTATCGCCATCCTGCTGATTGGCGTGGTGGGCATGGTGCTGGAGCAGGGGCTGATGGCCATTGCCCGCCGATTCAGTTACGACAACCGTTAGGAGCCTGAGATGAAAAACGACAAAGCCATTATCCGCGTGCAGAACGTCAGCCAGAGTTTCCCGACCGCGAAAGGGCAGTTTCTGGCGCTCGACAACGTCAGCTTTGATATTGCGCAGGGCGAAACGGTCAGCCTGATTGGTCATTCAGGTTGCGGAAAATCCACCTTACTGAATCTGATTGCCGGGCTGAGTCGCCCGACGGAAGGCGTGTTGCTGTGTGATAACCAGGAAATCACCGGCCCCGGCCCGGAACGCGGCGTGGTGTTTCAGAACCATTCACTGCTGCCGTGGCTGACCACTTTTGAGAACGTGGCGCTGGCGGTGAATCAGGTATTTAAAGGGGTGATGAGTAAAAGTGAAATGCGTGACTGGATTTCGCACAACCTCGACCTGGTGCACATGGGGCATGCGGCTGACAAACGTCCGGGTGAGATTTCCGGCGGAATGAAACAGCGGGTGGGCATCGCCCGTGCGCTGGCGATGAAACCGAAAGTGTTGCTGATGGATGAACCTTTCGGCGCGCTCGATGCGTTAACCCGTGCACATTTGCAGGATGCGGTGATGGAGATTCAGTCGCGCCTGAAAACCACGATTTTGCTGATTACACACGACGTGGACGAAGCGGTATTGCTTTCAGATCGCGTAATGATGATGACCAACGGCCCGGCAGCGAAAGTCGGCGACGTGTTGCAGGTAGAACTGGCGCGTCCGCGCTCACGGCTGGCGCTGGCGAACGATCACCTGTTCCACCAGTACCGTCAGCAGGTGCTGCAGTTCCTGTATGAAAAACACCGGTCAGTTGCCTGATTCAGTAGGCGGGATAAGCACAATGGATAAACCCACTCTGATAGTGATTGGCAACGGAATGGCGGGCGTGCGGCTGGTGGAACGGCTGTGCGAGCGTGCGCCGGAGCGTTACCGCATTGTGATCATCGGCGAAGAAAAACAGCCTGCGTATAACCGCATTCTGCTCACGCCGGTGCTCGCCGGTGAAAAACAGTTCGATGACATCGTGACTCATGATGCGCAGTGGTACAAACGTCACAACGTCACGTTTATCGCCGGTGCGGCGGCGACAGAAATTGACCGCACTGCCCGCAGGGTGCGGGCTGGCGGGCAGATGTTTGACTATCACCATCTGGTGCTCGCCACCGGTTCGCGGCCTTTTATGCTGCCGGTGCCGGGCGCACAACTGCGCGGTATTCACGGTTTCCGTCAGCAGCAGGATGTGGAAAACATCCTCTGCGGAGATTACGCCGGACAGCCGGCCGTGGTGGTGGGCGGCGGCGTATTAGGCGTGGAAGCCGCTGCCGCACTGGCGCTGCGGGGCATGCAGGTCAGCCTGTTGCATCGCGGCAACCATCTGATGGACAGCCAGCTCGATGAACATAGTGCAGAACTGCTTCGCGCCAGCCTCGCCACGCGCGGCATTACGTCCATTTTACAGGCGCAGACCGTGGCCTATGCCGGTGACCCTGCCGGGAATGTACGGGCGGTGAGGCTCAGCGACGGGCGTGAAATTCCCGCGCAACGCGTGGTGGTAGCTGCCGGTGTCCGGCCCGATATTGCCCTGGCGCAGGCCGCCGGACTGGACTGTGATCGCGGCATTCTGGTCAGCGACACGCTGCAAACCTCCGACCCGGCTATTTCGGCCATCGGCGAATGTTGTCAGCAGGGGGAACTGACCGCCGGTCTGGTCGCGCCGTGCTGGCAACAGGCTGAGGCGCTGGCGGCCCGTCTGGCCGGTGCACCGGTGGTCTCTCCGGTGATGCACAGGGTGCCGCTGCGCCTGAAAGTGACCGGCATTGACGTGTTCTGTGCCGGTGAACTGCACGGCGGCGACGGCGCACAAATTCACACGGTATCTGACCCGGTTGACGGTCATTACCGCCGCCTGTTGCTGCGTGATAACCGGCTCACCGGCGTGTTGCTGTGGGGTGATATCAGCGACGGGCCGGAATATTTCGCCCGCATCAGCCATCCCGCCAACTGCCAGACGCCATTGAGCATATTCAGCCCCGGCGATGAACCGGCCATTAAATCAGAACAGTTACCCGCCGAGGTAACGAGGAGCACTGCAATGTCGAAACCCGTATTAGTCATGGCCGGACACGGCATGGTTGGCCACCATTTTCTGCAACAACTGGTCGAGCGTGAACTGCATCTGCAATATCAGGTAATTGTGTTTGCGGAAGAAAAATCACCGGCCTACGACCGGGTGCATTTGTCCGAGTTTTTCTCCGGTCGCAGCGCGGAGTCGCTGTCGGTCGTAGAAGAGGGTTTCTTTGCGTCGACCGGCATTGAACTGCGCCTCGGGCACAGCATCGGTCATATCGATACCCGTCACCGTTTTGTGGTCGATCATCAGGGGCGGCAGACGGCTTACGATTTGCTGGTGCTGGCGACCGGTTCTTATCCGTTTGTCCCGCCAATTCCGGGCAACGATGCGCCGGGCTGCCTGGTTTACCGCACGCTGGACGATCTGGCGGCGATTCAGGCCTGCGCTGCCACCGGCAAAACCGGTGTGGTGGTGGGGGGCGGTTTGCTGGGGCTGGAAGCCGCAAACGCCCTGAAACATCTCGGGCTGCAAACGCATGTGGTGGAATTCGCCCCACGGCTGATGGGCGTTCAGCTTGATGAAGGCGGTGCGGCGATGCTGCGCCGTAAAATTGAAGCGCTGGATGTGCAGGTCCATACCGGCAAAGAAACCCGCGCTATCGTGGCCGGAGAAGCCAGTCGTTATCGCATGGAGTTTGCCGACGGCGGTCATCTCGAGACCGATCTGGTGCTGTTCTCCGCCGGTATCCGTCCGCGGGATCAGCTGGCAAAAGAGTGCGGGCTGGAGGTCGGGCCGCGTGGCGGTATCGTGATTAACGATCAGTGTCGTACCTCTGATCCGGCCATTTTTGCTATCGGTGAATGTGCCTTGTGGAACGGGCAGATTTTCGGTCTGGTCGCCCCCGGCTATCAGATGGCGCGCACGCTGGCCGATACGCTTTCCGGCAGCGAGGTGGCGTTTAAAGGCGCGGACATGAGCACCAAACTGAAACTGCTGGGCGTAGAAGTGGCCTCAGTCGGCGATGCACATGGCCGCACGCCGGGCAGTCAGAGTTATAGCTGGGTCGACGGTCCGGCGGAAGTGTACAAAAAAATCGTGGTCTCGCAGGACGGCAAACGCCTGCTCGGCGCGGTGCTGGTCGGCGACAGCAACGAATACAGCACGCTTTTGCAGATGATGCTTAACGATATGCCGCTGCCCGCCAGTCCGGAAAACCTGATCCTGCCCGCCAGCGCCGGTGCAGCGCCACAAACGCTGGGCGTCGCGGCATTGCCGGACGGTGCGCAAATCTGTTCCTGCCATAACGTCAGCAAATCAGATATCTGTGACGCGGTGAAGGGCGGTTGCGGCGATATGGCGGCGGTCAAAGCCTGCACTAAGGCGGCGACAGGCTGCGGCGGCTGTGCAGCGCTGACCAAACAGGTGATGGAGTTCGCACTCACCGAAATGGGCGTTGAAGTGAAAAAAGACGTGTGCGAGCACTTTGCTTATTCCCGTCAGGAAATTTATCACCTGGTGCGCATGGGCAATATCCGCAGCTTTGCCGAACTGATTCAGAAACACGGTCACGGCAGCGGCTGTGAAATCTGCAAGCCGCTGGCGGGATCCATTCTGGCGTCCTGCTGGAACGATTACCTGCTCAAACCGCAGCATTTGCCGTTGCAGGACACCAACGATCGTTATTTCGCCAATATTCAAAAAGACGGTACCTATTCCGTGGTGCCGCGCATTCCGGCTGGTGAAATCACGCCTGACGGGCTGATCGCCATCGGTCTGGTCGCCAAACGCTACAACCTCTACACTAAAATTACCGGCGGGCAACGGGTGGATTTATTCGGCGCCCGCCTCGAACAACTGCCGGAAATCTGGCAGCAACTGGTGGACGCCGGTTTTGAAACCGGTCATGCCTACGGCAAATCGCTGCGCACGGTGAAATCCTGTGTCGGCTCAAGCTGGTGCCGCTACGGTGTACAGGATTCCACCGGCCTGGCGCTGCAACTGGAGAACCGCTACAAGGGGCTGCGCTCCCCGCACAAAATCAAAATGGCGGTCTCGGGTTGTACCCGTGAATGCGCCGAAGCACAAAGCAAAGACGTGGGCGTGATTGCCACCGAAAAGGGCTGGAACCTGTACGTGTGCGGCAACGGCGGCATGAAACCGCGCCACGCTGATTTACTGGTGCAGGACATGAGCACGGAAGATCTGATCCGCACCGTAGACCGCTTTCTGATGTTTTACATCCGTACCGCTGACCGCCTGCAACGTACCAGCACCTGGATGGATAATCTCGAGGGCGGCATGGATTACCTGCGTCAGGTGGTGCTGGAAGACAGTCTGCACATCGGCGCAGAACTGGAAAGTGAGATGAACGCGGTGGTCGGCACGTACCAGTGCGAATGGCAAACCACGCTGGCAGATCCGGACCGCTGGCGCTGTTCCGTCCGTTCGTCAACAGCAGCGAGCCGGATGAAGCGGTGGTGATGGTGACGGAGCGACAGCAGGTTCGCCCCGCGACGTCGCAGGAACGCGCCGGTATTTCCGTCAGCGCCGTTTCTCAGCCGGTGATGGCGGTGCAGGGCTGGGTGGAGTTGTGCGATCTCAGCGCCATTCCGGCCAATGCCGGTATGGCGGCGCGGCTGGCTAACCGGCAGATTGCGCTGTTCCATTTGCCGGAGCATCCGCAGCAGGTTTTCGCGCTGAGTAACCATGAGCCGGACAGCGATGCCAATGTGCTGGCACGCGGGCTGGTGGGCGATGTGAAAGGCGAGCCGGTGGTGATTTCGCCGCTGTACAAACAGCGTTTCCGTTTACACGACGGGCGCAGCGTGGACGACGCGCAACTGGCGCTGAGCGTCTGGCCGGTGAAAGTCGAAAATGGCCGTGTCTGGGTGCAGGAACAGCCGGGGGTGAAAACCGCTGAAACCATTGCGACGGTCAGCGTATGAAAAGACCTCCGGCAACAGCACCGGCGCTGACCACCTGCGCTTACTGCGGCGTGGGATGTGGCGTCAGCATGGAAACGCAGGCCGGGGGTGTCAGCGCCCGTGGAGATCAAACGCATCCGGCTAATCACGGACGACTGTGCGTAAAAGGCAGCGCGCTGGGAGAAACGCTGGGGTTGCAGGGGCGGTTGTTACAGCCGGAAATCGACCGCCAGCCGGTAAGCTGGACGCGGGCGCTTGATACGGTCGCGCAGCGGTTACAGGCGGTGATCGACGAACAGGGGCCGCAGGCTGTTGCGTTTTACGGTTCCGGCCAGTTGCTGACTGAAGATTATTATGTCGCCAATAAACTGATGAAAGGCTTTATCGGCGCGGGAAATATGGATACCAATTCGCGGCTGTGCATGGCCTCTGCCGTGGTGGGTTACAAACGCGCGTTCGGGGCCGACGCGGTGCCGTGCAGTTATCAGGATCTGGAACGGGCCGACTGCGTCTTGCTGACCGGTTCGAATACGGCATGGGCACATCCGGTGGTGTATCAGCGGCTGGCGCAGGCCAAAAAGGACCGGCCGGAGATGCGCATTATTGTTATCGATCCGCGCCAGACCGCCACCTGTGATATCGCCGATTTGCACCTGGCGTTACGCCCCGGCAGTGACGCGGCGCTGTTCTGCGGTGCGCTGAACGCGATAGCGGAGAGCGGAAAACTCGACACCGCTTTCCTGCAACGCCATACACAGGGGGCTGAAGACGCATTGCGGGCGGCACGGGACTGGACAGTGGCGCGTACCGCCGCGTATTGCGGATTGCCTGTGGATCAGTTGCTGGCGTTTTATCAGATGTTGGGCGACAGCCAGCGGCTGGTGACGCTGTATTCGATGGGGATCAATCAGTCCGGTTCCGGCGTGGATAAATGCAACGCCATTATTAACCTGCATCTGGCGACCGGCCATATCGGGCGCGAGGGGTGCGGACCGTTTTCAATCACTGGCCAGCCGAACGCGATGGGCGGACGGGAAGTCGGCGGACTGGCGAATCAGCTGGCGTCGCACATGGGCTTTACGCCGGAAGATATCAGCCGCGTGGGGCGGTTCTGGCAGAGTGACAACGTCACACAATCAGCCGGGCTGAACGCCGTGGAGTTGTTCCGCGCGGTGGAAGAAGGCCGGATAAAAGCGGTGTGGATCATGGGCACCAATCCGCTGGTGTCGCTGCCGGATGCCGACCGGGTACGGGCCGGACTGGCGAGCTGCCCGCTGGTGATCGTCTCCGACATTATGCGCGACACTGATACCACCCGTGCCGCGCATATCTGCCTGCCCGCGCTGGGCTGGGGCGAGAAAAACGGTACCGTGACCAATTCTGAACGTTGTATTTCACGCCAGCGGGCGTTTCTGCCTGCACCGGGTGAGGCGAAACCGGACTGGTGGATCCTCAGTCAGGTCGCGCAGCGTTTAGGGTTTGCAGAGGCATTTTCGTATCAGCATCCGGCAGAAATTTTCCGCGAACATGCTGCGCTTTCCGGTTTTGAAAATCACGGTTCGCGGGCGTTTGATATCAGCGGGCTGGCGCAGCTTTCGGATGAGGAGTGGGACACCCTGCAGCCTGTGCAGTGGCCGGTGAATGCCGCCAATCCGCAGGGCACGGCGCGGCTGTTTACGGATAACCGGTTCTTTCACCCTGACGGCAAAGCGAAACTGATCGCCATCACGCCAAGGCTGCCGGTAAATTCGCCGAATGCGGCGTATCCGCTGATCATGAATACCGGCAGGGTACGCGACCAGTGGCACACGATGACGCGCACCGGTAAGTCAGCGCGTCTGATGCAGCACATCAGCGAGCCGTTTTGTCAGTTTCATCCTGATGACGCGCCGCAGATCCAGCCCGGTGATCTGGTACGCGTTGCCTCCTCGCACGGCTGGTTGTTGCTGCGCGCCCAACCCGACAATCTGCAACCGCGCGGCAGCGTGTTTGTGCCGATGCACTGGAACAGCCGGTTCAGCCAGCAGGCGCGGGTCGATGCACTGATTGAAGCGCATGTTGATCCGCTGTCGGGACAGCCGGAAAGCAAACATATGCCGGTCAGCCTGAGCCGCTGGCCTGCCGCGTGGCAGGCCGAACTGTTTGTGCGTGGTGAAAATATTACGCCACCGGTGACCACTTACTGGAGCCTGATCACCCAGCCGGGTGTGACCCACTTTACACTGGCCGACTCTTCGCTACCGGCAGACTGGATGGCGTGGCTGAAGGAGTCTTACGCCACGGACAACCTGCTCTGCCAGACCGCGCAACTGGGCGATGACGGTTTCAGCCTGCTGGCCTGGTCTGACGGCGCGTTACAACTGGCGTTCTATGCCCGCCGCAGGCCGCCGTCACCTGACCGGCAGGCGGTGCTGGCGGCATTCACCACACCGCCGCACACGGCGCAACAGCGTCTGGCGTTGCTGGCAGGCCGTGCAGGCCGTGATAAAGCGCCCGCCGGTGCCATCATTTGTAGCTGTTATTCCGTGGGGGAAATCCCGATCACTGAAGCCGTCCGCCAGGGATGTCACAGCGTGCAACAGCTTGGCGAAAAACTCAAATGCGGCACAAATTGCGGCTCATGCATTCCTGAACTCAAAAAAATCATTGCCGGTCAGCTCGCCACGCTGACGGCGGGAGACAGCCAATGAACAACATTCCCGAAAGAACATTACAGATGCAGCAGATCGCGCAAATTCTGGTGGGTGCCCACCGGCTTAATCCGGTGTGTCGCGGTGAAGTCTGGCTGGTCGGCGCGGGGCCGGGGGATGTCGAGCTGCTGACCCTGAAAGCGCTGCGCGTGATCCAGCAGGCGGATGTGGTGGTGTTTGACCGGCTGGTGTCTGAGCCGGTGATGGCGCTGATCCCGGGCGCGGCGCTGCGCATTGATGCCGGTAAATCGACGCGCAATCACACGCTGGGACAGGAGGAAATTAATCAGTTGCTGGTCAGTCTGGCGCTGGCCGGGCATCGCGTGGTGCGCCTCAAAGGGGGGGATCCGTTTGTGTTCGGTCGCGGCGGCGAGGAGATGGCACATTGCCAGCAGCACGGCGTAAGGTGCCACATCGTGCCCGGCATCACGGCGGCGATGGGGTGTGCGGCATCCACGGGTATTCCGCTGACCCACCGCAGTCTGGCGCAGTCAGTAAGGTTTGTGACAGGTCACGGGGCACAGGGAGAGCCGGATGTTGACTGGCGGGCGCTGGGCGAAGCGCGTCAGACGCTGGTGTTTTATATGGGCATTGCCAACAGCGAAACCATCAGCCACCAGCTGATGGCGCATGGCTTACCGGGGACGACCCCGGTCGCAGTCATTGAGCGTGGCACCCGGCCGGAATCAGCTGGGTGCTGACCGGCAGGCTGGAA